>JAJBTR010000361.1 GCA_020860745.1 Lachnospiraceae bacterium
TTACACGCCGACCCGGGACGGTTATACTTTCACCGGCTGGTATGCGGAGCATTCCCTGAAGAATAAGCTAAGCTCCGTCACGCTGGATGCGAGCAAGACGGTCTATGCGGGGTGGGAGGAGATCGCCTATACCTGGGAGATACCGGCAGAAATTACGGTGAAGCAGGGCGGAAGCCTGAGTGTGCCGGAAAAAACGTTCACATTGGAGGCCGTCGTCGATGGGGAAATCATCGGCGGGGCGGGGTGCAGCTACGACATCACTCTGGATTCTGATTCCATCGCTGCCACAGGTGCCGGAACTTATGGGGCAACCCTTACCTTCAGCGGCGATTATACGGCGGCGATGGCTATCAGCGAAGGCTTTTCCCTCTCGCTGGCGGACGACAGCGAGGCGGGCTGGAACTGTGACGATACAGAGTATACCGTTACGGTAGATTTTGACTGGGAAACAGGTGAGATGACAGGCTTTGAACTCACTGCAGCCGGAAGGGGAAGCCTGACCGCCGCGGCGTTTATCTGCACCTATACCGGATGGACACTGGATTTTAAGACCAACGGCGGCAGCGCCATCGACAGCGTGTCGGCGGTAGACGGAACAGAGATGAATCTATCCGCTTATACGCCGAGCAGAGCCGGGTTCACGTTTACCGGCTGGTATTCGGACAGCACGCTGGAGACAGTGGTGACCAGCGTCACGCTGGATGCAGACAAGACGGTCTATGCAGGCTGGGAGGAAATCATCTATACATGGACTGTGCCGGTGGAGATTACGGCAAAACAGAGCGGCAGTGTGAGCGTGCCGGGCAAAGATTTCAATCTGGAGGTCATTGTTGATGGGGAAGTGATCGACGGTGTGGGTACTGATTACGGGATTACGATGGATCCGGGTTCCGTTACCGTTACGGGAGAGGGGACATTTGAAGAAATGGTTGCCTTTACCGGAGATTATGAAGCCGCGCTGCTGGTCACCGATGGATTTACCATCGGATTGGCGGATGATGGCGATGCAGGTTGGAGTTGCGACGATACAGTATATAATGTTACCGTAAATTTCGACTGGGAAACGGGTGAGATGACAGATATCTCGATTGATAAATCTGTTCAAAACCAGGTTCTGCTGCTCCAAAGCAGTTCTCTGACTAATATCGACCCTGCCGTGTTTACCTGCACTTACACCGGCTACACTCTGGACTTTGAGACGAATGGCGGCAGTGAGGTTGACAGTGTGGCAGCGGTGGCCGGGACAACGATTGATCTTTCTGCCTGCATAACGACCCGCAGCGGGCATACTTTCACCGGCTGGTATACAGACAGCGAGCTGACAACGGCGGAAGATTGTGTCGCCGTTGAGGAGAATATGAGTGTCTACGCAGGATGGGAGGAACCTGGGGCTAAAGCAGTGCTTCTGTATACGCTGACATTTGAGACCAACGGCGGCAGTGCCATTGACAGCGTGACCGTCGAGGAGGGAACCGTGATTGATCTGTCTGATTATGTGCCGACCCGGACCGGTTATACCTTTACCGGCTGGTATACAGACAGCGCGTTGACGAACCGGGCGGAGAGTGTTGTGTTGGATGAGAATATGACAGTCTACGCAGGATGGGAAAAACAGAGTGAATCGGATACGGATCAGGATTCATCCGGTGATACAGCAAGTTCATCTTCAGACGGTTCTGACCAGACCACAGATTCCGGAAGCACAAAGACTACCGGTTCCGAAAGCACGCAGACAACCGGTACCAACAGCGTGCAAACCGATGACGGCAGTGCGATGGGACTCTGGATGATGATTCTGTTCCTGCTTGGCGGCTTGTGTGCCGTGGAAGTTATCTTCAGTGAAAAAAAGCGTTTTAAATGATATGACAAATAGTTAAAAATGGGAACGGGAGGAGGACTGTTATGGATGCAGCCAGAACTTATATCCTGGATGGAATGGAATTGCATGTCCCCCTCAGGGTTGACATGCAGCCCGGCAGACCGATTGAGGATTACCGGGAGTGGATTGAAAATATAGTGTATACGCCATCGGGCTATCGGGTGATGTTTTCCGGGACGGATGCGTGTATCCATGCGGAGGAGGTGACGCCGGGCGGCTGTCCCGACTGCGGTTCCTGTCGATTTTACAGGAGAGCCGCGGAGCAGACCTGGATTGGTATGTGTGTCAATGTGATGAATCAGAGGCGCGATAAAATGCCGGTGAATCGGTAAGCAACCTTGAAATAATTTCCTTTTGTTATATAATAATAGTGTGCGGGATTTCGCACAATATGACGGATATCTGGCAAGGAGGAAATTGATTTGGAATATATGTCAGTAAAGGAAGCGGCGGAGCGATGGAATATATCAGAGCGGTATGTGCAGCGGTACTGTAATGAGGGACGTATCGAGGGAGCAGAAAAATTCGGCGGCGCGTGGGCAATTCCGCAGGACGCCGAAAAGCCTGTGGACAGGAGACAGAAGGCGGCAGGGGAGAGAAACACACCGGAGAGTGTGGACGAGACCCTGCCGTCACGGCATTTTTATCTGGCCATGCCGCTTCTGAATACACCGTATACGCCCGGTTCGGCGACGGATGCCATTGCGAAGATAAGCGATGCGGATGAGCGCAAGATCGCGCTTGCGGAGTATTACTATTTCAGCGGACGTTCGGCGGAGGCCTCGGATCTGGCGGAAGAATATCTGGCACACCGTGATCTCGCGCTGCGGCTTTCCGCCTGCTGGCTTTACGGCTATGCGAACCTTGCTCTGAACCGGATTCCGCGGGCAAGACAGGCGTTATCGCAGATTCGTTCCACGGTGGAGTCCATTGATGATAAGACACCGGCGCCCTACCGCGCTTACGCGTCCTGTATCGCTACCGGCGCAAATGTGCTGCTGCATTTGCCGGTATCGGAAAATCTCGGCTCTATCCGGGAATTTCTCTCCCAGCTTCCGCCGGGACTGCGCATGTTTGCTCTGTATGTGCAGGCACACCGCGCTTACTTAAAGAAGGATTACGGCGGCTGTATCGGTATTGCGGAGACTGCTCTGGCGCTGGAGGGCACATTGTATCCTATTCCAACGATTTATCTCCACCTGGTTGCCACCATGGGCCATATCAATCTGCGGGAGAGTGAAGAGGCAAAGGAGCATCTTCTGGAGGCGTGGAAAATCGCCCGGCCGGATGATATGATTGAACCCTTTGGAGAGCATCACGGTCTGCTGGGAGGAGTGCTGGAGGCGGTATTCCGAAAAGATTACCCGAACGATTTTAAACGGATTATAGACATAACCTACAGTTTTTCCGCAGGCTGGCGAAAGATACATAACCCGGATACGGGACACCATGTGGCGGATGATCTGACTACGATGGAGTTTACAATCGCCATGCTGGCGGCCAGAGGCTGGTCGAATAAGGAAATCAGCGCACATCTGGGCGTTTCAGTCAATACAGTAAAAATGCACATTTCTTCCATCCTGCAAAACCTGAATGTGCCGCAGCGCAAGGATCTGGCGAAGTTTATGCTGACATAACAGTTAGCAGTTGGAAGTCGTGATTTGCATTTTCCGGAAATTCTAATATGATGATACCAGAGTTCAACCAGATCTGAAAGGAATAAAGCAGATGCAGGAAAAAAATGACAACCGGAATACCGGGTTACATACAAAAAGCACGTGTGCAGAAGCGGGGCATATTCATACAGAGGAAAGTCATGGACACAATCCGGTGACGGAGGAACACCCGCATTCACATGCCAGTGTCCATGAGCCGCACAGCCATGACCACAACCACCCCCATGCGAAGGCGGTATCCAACCGCCTGGCCCGGGCGATCGGCCATCTCGAGTCAGTGAAGCGCATGGTGGACGACGGCGAGGACTGCGCGCAGATACTGATTCAGCTTGCCGCTGTGCGCTCCACCATCAACAATGCGGGCAAGGTGCTGTTGTCTGACCACATCAATCACTGTATGGTGGAGGCGGTGGAAAATAAGGATTACGCGAAAATCGATGAGTTAAACGACACGATCCAGAAGGTTGTGACGTAAGGAAGCCGGAAATGACATCGAAAATTAATTGGCGGGCGGAGCAGGTATCTCCGACCGCCGGTATAACTAAGCCTGTAATAA
>JAJBTR010000100.1 GCA_020860745.1 Lachnospiraceae bacterium
TGTCTTGTCATGGGGTTTGGTCTTGGATAAAAAGTTCGTGAAACAACCCTGGCTGAATTCTTTCCCGCATTGACATATCCCTTTTGTTTACAGTAAAATAATGACGACATATAAAAAAACACATTAATAAAGGAAGAAAAAACTATGCCTGTACTGACATCCGAATGGCGGGAGCGCATCGATCACTGGATCCGCACCCTGAAACGAGATTTTTACCATCCCCTGCAGGAGCTTTCCTGGGAAGTTTTTTTCACCATGGATCATCTGTCGCTCAAAGAAGCAAAAGCACAGTCATTCACGCAATCAGCAACATGTCAAACCTGGGGGCATTCCTGGGAATACGGCTGGTTCCGCACCCGGGTTATGCTGCCGCCGGAAGCCGCCGGACAAAGGATCGTGCTCAATCCGGGCTTCGGCGCAGAAGCGACAATTTTTGTGAACGGCAGCGCTTTCGGCACCTACCGGGCAGACTGGGTTGAGGAAGAGCACCATTACATAGAAGACAATGCGCTGACCACGGACGGCATCCCCGGAAAAGTATTTGAAATCTATATGGAGGTCTATGCCGGTCATTATTTCCCGCGGCGCTATGATGCGGAAAACCACCGTGCGACCGGACCTGTGATGGAGGGAGATTACGAAGATCCTCTTGCGGAAGGGCAGCGCTGCACCGTCGGCGTCAGCACCGTCGGCATATGGAACGAGGATGCCTACCAGCTCTATATGGACGTGACGACGCTTGACCAACTGCTTCCCCTGCTCGACGAGACCAGTCTGCGCGCGGCAAAAATTGCGGAGGCTCTGGAACAATTTACGCTGTGCGTGGACTTTGAACAGGATGCCGACCGGCGAAATGCGGACTACCGTACGGCCCGAAAATTACTGCGGCCGGTTCTGGAAAGTAAAAACGGCGCAACCATGCCAACGTTTTATGCGGTCGGAAACGCGCACATCGACCTGGCCTGGCTGTGGCCGTTAGAGGAAACCCACCGCAAGACAGCGCGGACATTCGCCGCCCAGCTGCGGCTCCTCGAAGAATACCCGGACTACAGATTCATCCAGAGTCAGCCTGCCGCCTATGAAATGTGCCGGAACTGCTACCCGGAATTGTTTGAGCGGATTTTACAGGCAATCAAAGACGGTCGCTGGATTGCGGACGGCGCCATGTGGGTGGAGCCGGACACCAATATGACCGGCGGCGAATCCCTGATCCGCCAGCTGCTGTATGGGAAGCAATATTATAAGGATATTCTGGGTGTTGACAGCGAAGTACTCTGGCTGCCGGACACGTTCGGCTATACAGCGGCGCTCCCGCAGATTCTGCAGGGCTGCGGCGTCAGATATCTGGTGACCCAGAAGATTTTCTGGTCCTACAATGGCGGAGAACAGTTTCCCTGCCACTATTTTTCATGGGAAGGCATGGATGGATCGCAGATTACCACTTTCCTGCCGACCAGCTATACCTACCAGACCACACCGGCGGAAACCAACCGGGTCTGGAAAGAGCGTGCCCAGACACGCGACCTGGAAGCTTTCCTTTACCCCTTCGGCTATGGGGACGGCGGCGGCGGTCCGTGCCGTGACCATATAGAATATGCACAGCGCGGCCGCAATCTGGAGGGCAGCGTAAAAATGAAATCCGCAGGACCCCGCGAATTCTTTTCCGATATGGATGCGGTCGGAGGACCGAAACATACCTACGTCGGAGAACTTTACTTTACCGCGCATCGCGGCACCTACACGACACAGGCGGCCGTAAAGCGCGGCAACCGGAAAAGCGAGCTTCTGATGCGGGAGCTGGAACTCTGGGCGGCGCTTGCCTCCCTGCGCGGCTATCCGTATCCTGACAAAGAAGCCGAACAGCTTTGGAAGGTGATCCTGCTGCACCAGTTCCATGATATCCTGCCCGGGTCCTCCATCGCCCGCGTGTATGAAGAGGCAAGACAGGCTTACCATGATCTGACCGTGCAGGCGGAGGGGCTGCTGTATACGGCACTCGGGGCTTTCACTGCCTCGGCAATCGACAACGCTGTTCAGGACAAAGCAAAGAGCAATGTTCCTCAGGAACACAGCCAGTCAACTGATGCACCGGGGAAGAATTCTGATGGAAATTGCACCCAGACAATCAGCACTTCTTCGAAATATAACCCGCATACCGTCGCACCGGATGGAATCACAGTATGGAATTCGCTCAGCTTCGAGCGGAACGCCGTCGTCTCACTCCCGGAGCACTATCGCAACGGTGCTGTCCTGAATGAAAATCCCATTCCCGTGTATGATGGAATAAACGGATTGCAGGCTGCCATTACTATTCCGGCCTTCGGAGCGGTCACACTGTTTCCGCTAACCGGTTCAGATGCTCCATCTGCACATTCATGCCTGACCAAAAATACCCCGCCCGTTACCCTGACGAAAACTGACGCGGGCTATGTATTTGAAAACAGCCGACTCCGCGCTATCGCAGACGCGCACGGCGAAATCATATCATTCCGTCTGAAATCAGAGAACGGTTCTCTGAATCTCAGGGAGTTTGCCGCCGGAAACATGAACCGCCTGCGGCTGTTCAAAACCGTTCCGCGCCGTTACGACGCCTGGGACATCGACTCAAACTACACGGAACAGGAAATCGTTCCCGCCGCCAGTCAGATCAACTGCCGCATCCTGCAGGCTTCGGGAGCGGAGGCTCTGCTCGAGGTGTCCGGTCAGATCGGCAACTCCTCCTGCTCGCAGATCATCCGGCTCCAGGCCAATGCCCGCAGACTGGAATTCGAGACGACGATAGACTGGCACGAGCAGCACCGCCTTTTAAAAGCCGCCTTCCCTGTCAGCGTCTACGCGGATAACGGCATCAACGAGATGCAGTTCGGCTACGTCCGGCGCCCGACACACCGGTCGCGCGCTTACGACCGGGATCGCTTTGAAGTCTGCAATCACCGCTACAGCGCACTCTGTGAGGAAAATCACGGCGCAGCCGTTTTAAATGACTGCAAATACGGCATCAGCATGAACGGAAACTCCCTGGAGCTGACGCTCCTCAGTGCAGCCACCTGTCCGGACCGCCATGCAGATCAGGGCAGACATATCTTTACCTATGCCTTTACCGCATGGGAAGAAACATTTTTCGAGAGCGACGTCGTCCTTCAGGGTTATGAACTGAATGTACCTCCGGTAGTAACCACGGGAAGCTGCCAGCTGTTCTCCGCTTTTGCAGTGGATGCGGAGAATATTATATTGGAAACCGTAAAATGCGCCGCGGACGGCAGCGGCGACCTTATCCTGCGCCTTTATGAGTCAAAAAAAGCCGGGACCTTTGCAAAACTGCAAATCAATCTCGACGCTTTCGGAGTACCGCAGGACGGATATAAGCTCTTTATCTGTGACATGCTGGAAAATAAGAAAGAGCAGATATCGGTTAAACAGGGAACAGCAAACCTTTGTTTCCGACCGTTTGAAATCAGGACCCTGCGGTTAGTAATCATATAAACATCTGACCGTTCTGTCAGCAGAAGAAAAATCAACGGCGTTCTTCGGAACATGTGCTGACAACCACAAATTACTACGAATAAAGGCGGTGGGCTATCACAGCCCGACCGCCAGCTTTACAATCATCGCCCCGCACAGAACCAGCAGAATCGTTCCCGTAAAATAGCTGGTTTTCACAGCACTCATCCGGTTGGCAAGCCGTGCCGAAACAGAAGCGGCCAGCAATGTAAAAATGCTGCAGATGATCACCGCCGGAATATAATCCGTCATTTCCCCATAACAAAAATGGGAAACCGCGCCGATCAGCGCTGTAAAAACCATGGCAAACCCGCTGGTGCCGACCGCCATCTTCAATTCATATCCCAGCACGCAGGTCAGACCGAACAGCATCATCATGCCGCCGCCCGCGCCCAGCAACCCGCACCAGAACCCGATATAGCATCCCACCAGAATGGACAGAACCACCCGCAGGGAAGCCTTTCCCTCAATAAATTTCTGATTCTTATTGCCGGTGGGATTCAGGACAAAACGCAGCCCCATGCCAAGCGACCAACCGCTTGTGACCCACCCCATTTCGGGATTCGGCAGAAACTGTGTAA
>JAJBTR010000170.1 GCA_020860745.1 Lachnospiraceae bacterium
CACACCAGATGCATCGCACACACCATCCTCGCTACGCACACCAGATGCATCGCACACACCATCCTCGCTACGCACACCAGATGCATCGCACGCATCGAGGAAATTGAAGGCCTCTCTCACTTCAGACACAGCGGGCGCGTCAGATTTTCCTGACATGCTCCCTTTCCTATATAAAATAACGCATGGCTCCTGTTCCTCATTTGCGGTCAGGTTCTGTTTATCCATGAAAGCATCGCGAATTTTTTTTGCAAGTTCAAATCCCCGTTCTGTAAAAGACAGAACCGCCACCTGTTTTTTCATCTCAGATTTTCACACCCCAACACACGCCATTTTCTATTCCTGCAGCTTTTTCAGAAGCTCCTCCGCCTCCCGCGTCCGGCCCAGTTCACCGTACACATTGGAAAAAACAACCGCTCCGATTTTCATTCTTCCCTGGGCGCGGCGATTCAGATTCTCACCAATCTTCCGAATCAGAATGTCCAGTGTGTCCCGCCACACATCCGTCTCCCTGAGAATCCGCAATCCCTCATCCGTGGTAACTGCGCTCAGAATCTGCCGCGCACAATCGGCATCCGCTCCTGCCCGCAGTGCGCAGGCTGCCAGAATCTCCATCCGCGCGTCCGCCTCCCGGGAGTGAGTGTTCATTATGCCTCCCGCGACTTTCACAAATTTTCCGATATGCGCGACAAAAAGTAACCCGGAGAGTTCCAGATTGACCGCCAGATCAATAGTCTGCCCCACATAGTTGCTGCATTTCACAGCCTCCCCGGAATCAAACGGGAAATTGCCTTCCAGATAATCAGCGCCGTAATTCCCCGGCGTCACGAGAAGATACTTCTGTTTTTCAGATTTCTGCCGCATCTCCAGCTCGATGGTCGCCACCAGCGCCTGCTCGCTCATGGGTTCCACAATTCCGCTGGTACCCAGAATCGAGATGCCGCCCTCAATTCCCAGTCTGGGATTGAACGTCTTTTGCGACAGTTCCCGGCCGCCCGGAGCCGAGATCGTCACCTCCAGTCCCCCCGCATATCCGTACTCCGCACAGACTGCACTGACTTCCCGGAGGATCATTTCCCGCGGCACCCTGTTGATTGCCGGAGCGCCGACCGGCTGCTCCAGGCCGGGGAGCATCACCGTACCGATGCCCTCGCCGCCGCGGATGCTCACCGCAGCATTCAGCCGCGAATCCGATCCAGCTGCTGCCTGGGCATTCAGGTTATTCCTTAGCTGCAGGTCAGAAACCTGCTCACTTTTTTCTTCCGCTTTCCTGTTTTCACAAGACAAATTGACAAAATCCGACATGTCATTACCATGATTCCACAACGGTGCTTTTGGAACACCCTGGCTTTCCCAGCCGAACTGCTCCATCTGCCGCAGACTTTCCTTCCTGTCACACAGACGGACATCGGCATAGATGAGCAACCCATCCGTCACATCCGGATCGTCCCCGGCATCCTTCTGAATCGCGCAGCGCGCAGACATCTCTGTCCGGCTCATATCCAGAGGCTCCAAAAACAAAATGATGCCCCCGGGAGTTGTCAGGCGCACCACATCCACCGCAACCCGGGAAAACAACAGCCGCGCCGCAGCCTGTGCCGCAGCCGCCGCGCAGCTCCCTGTCGTATACCCATAGTGGAGTTTTTTATTCCCTTTTATAATGTACTTGTCATCCAGTCCGTTTTTTGTTTCACTACTCAGTTTACCGTTCCCCCACATAACAACCGCTGCAATGCAAAAACTGCATAAACCTGTTCCGGTTCATCTTACCGGACTTAAAAACAGATTCTCCAAAACCGATGCGGGCCTGCGGCAATTCACCTGTCCTTAAAGCAGATATATTCTTTCCCGTAATTTCCCCACCAGGTAGTGCGCATCCTCTCACAACGATCCGACGCGGTAAAATAAATTGTGGAAAAAAGTATCTCCGACGCGTTCAGCCGCACGATGATTTTCAACAGCTTTTCATCCAGAGGAAAAATAATCGCTTCCTCCTCCTCACCAGGCAATGGACAGATCAGCTCCAGATAACAGATCTCCTCCGGGGAGAGCAGCTCATTCACCATCTCTCTGGCATCGAAATCCAGGCGAAAATAGTAGAAATCCGCATAGGCATGCTCCGCGCCGTACTCTTTGCGCAGGCTCTTAAAATGGGTGAACGCCTTTTTCTCATAAAAGACCAGCTTCACATACGCATATTTCCGCAGGCGGTCCGTAATCTTGTCAAAACAGATTGCCCACTTGTCACTCAACTGCTGTTTTGTCATGCTGTTCTGCCACCTTTTCTGCCAATTTGCTGCGGACGTTTTGCCGTGTTTCCATATTCTGCTGCGGATGCACCTGCTCATCTTCCGTCACGCAGCTTTCGCTTTGCCGTTGGTTACCTGATAGGTCTTTCCTTTATATTTCACCGTGCCGGTATACCCGAACTGCACTTTCCCGTTTTTCACATACCAGGTGCCGTTTTTGTTGCTGGCGATGCCGGTAAAACTAAAGTTCACCTTGCCGCCGCTGATGTACCACCAGCCGTTGGCATTCGAATAATTCGCCACGCCGGTATAGCCAAATTGTACTTTCCCGCCGGTCACATACCACCAGCCGTTTTTGTTCTTCGCAATCGGGTTCGCTGTAAAATCCACCTTGACGTTTTTGATATACAACCCGCCGTAGACATTGGAGGAATTGGCCAGGGCGGTGTAGGTAGTCTGGACCTTACCGCCAACCACATACCACCAGGCATTGGTTCCGTTGACCGTCCCCTGAATTACGCTGTTTGTACTGAAATTCACTTTGCCGCTTTCCAGATACCACCAGCCGTTTGTGTTTTTCGCGTAACCGCTGTAGCTGAAATCCACCTTACCGCTGCTAATATACCACCAGCCGCTGGCGTTCGAGTAATTCGCGAGTCCGGTAAAGTCGGTCTGCACAATACCTCCAATCACATACCACCAGTTGGAATTTCCATCGATCACACTCTCACTTTCACTGTTCACGTCCTGAATCACGCTGTTTGTCGAAGTGCTCACATATCCGTTGACGACATAGTACCACTTTCCGTCCTCCTCATACTGTGCAAATCCTGTATATCCTGTATACACGAAACCATTCCTGTAATAAGCCAGAGTGGATGTGCCCCCATAAGAGAGACCTTCCAGATAACCGGTTTCTTCCGTCACAGTTTCACCGCAGGTTGTGCAGATGTAGGAAATTATCCCCTGCGAAGTATATGTCGCTTCCTCTGTTACTGTACCTTCATCCCAGGTGTGACCTGTCGCCTCGACTTCCCCGGTCATGGTCTCTCCGCACACGGTACAGGTGTAGGTCGTCTCTCCCGCCTCCGTGCAGGTTGCCTCCTTTATCACTGTACCTTCATCCCAGATGTGACCCGTTGCCGGTATTACCTCCTGTTCCTGAAAAACCCAACTGCAATCCGAACATGTCACAGAAGCCGTTGCTCCATCAGTCGTACAGGTTGCCTCCACCGCACTGGTCGTCACCTCTGTAAAACCTGTCACGTATGCGGTCGAAGCAAGCGCATAGGAACCCGTGATCTCCGTCGTCGCAGATGTAATCGTATGATCTGTAAAATCACTGCTTCCCATTAAGAAATAACTATATTCCGTTTCCCCCGCATCCCATGTAGAATCCACGTAATAGTAATATGCGCTATTGTCTTCCGTAATCTGCACAATGTTCCATCCGTGATTATCATTCGGAACCAGCCGCGCATCAATACCGCATTCCAGCATCAGCCGGTAAAAAAGCAGCGCATATCCCTGACAAACCGCCGTATGATCAATGAGCGCGGCATAAGCGGTATATTTTAAATAATAGAAATCATCATACAGATTGTCATAGTCATAGGTGACATTCTCGCAGATATAATCATAGACAGCCGCGATTACATGATAATCACAAACGGAACCTGTCGTATCCGGATCAATATTCAGATCTTCCAACAGAACCTCCACCGCCTCGTCGACTTCCTCCTCCTGCGCCGCCGTCGTGTAATAAGTCACCACGTAGGTCATCGTCAGCGTATAAGTTCCTTCAGAC
>JAJBTR010000313.1 GCA_020860745.1 Lachnospiraceae bacterium
TCACAGCCTCGATAACCTGCTCACAACCGGCGATGTGACGATCGACCTGCGCTCCCGCTCTTTGAAAAAAAACGGTCAGGAGATCCGGCTGACTAAAAAAGAATTCGACATTCTTGCGCTTCTCGCGCAGAATATCGGCGTCGCCATGTATCGCGAAACCATCTATGAAAGGGTCTGGGGCGGCGAGTACACCGGCGACAGCCGCACCGTAGACCTTCACGTACAGAGACTTCGCAAAAAATGCGGACTGCAGGATAAAATCCGCTCCGTACACAAAGTGGGGTATCGGCTGGAACCCTGATATGATGATACCAGGGTCAGAAGAGTATCATCATTTGTATAGGATTTTGATCTCAACATCATACCAGGAAATTTTCAGGGAGCTCTAAACATGAAATTCCGTACAAAACTCGCCATCTGCCTGATCATATTCCTCTCCCTCGCCTTTGGCATCGGAGGAAATTTTCTGATTGTGGCGTCTTTTCATGCCAACTTAAAACAGGAAAAAACATCTGCAGCAAATTCCTACCAGACGATCCTCAACATGCTGCGCGTGGTCAACAGCGTCAGCACCCAGACCTACTACGGCGATGTGGTAGACGCACTGGAGCAGCTGGAGCAGAATGGCGGCGGAAACTGGGATGCGCTCCGCCTCAGTATGGACGGCAATGTCATTTATAAGAGCAGCGCGGCGGCTGATCTTATGAGCAATTCCTCACAGGTGGAAAATGTCAACCAGTACCGCCTCCTGGTACTGCAAAGCGAAGACCGCCATTACCTGCAGGTCAGCGGCGCTCTGGAGGCAGGAGAAAAGACACTGTATCTCGACAGCCTGTATGACATCACTTCCATCTATGAATCCCGGACGGGACAGCAGAAAATTTACCGCTATCTGTTTTCCGTCATTCTTGCCGCCGGTTTTGCCCTCTCCTGGATTTTATCTCAATTTCTGACCAGACCGATACAGGAGCTGACAGACACTGCGCGCAAAATATCAGACGGAGACCTGTCTGTGCGGGCGCAGGTAACAAGCAGCGATGAGATTGGCCTGCTGGCGGAAGATTTCAACCGGATGACAGACAATCTGGCCCGGCATATCGATGAACTGCAAGCCGCCATGGAACGCCAGGATACCTTTATGGGGGACTTCGCCCATGAACTGAAAACACCCATGACAGCCATCATCGGCTATGCGGACCTGCTGCGCAGCCGGGATCTGCCCGATTCCCAGCGAAGGGCTGCCGCCAACTATATTTTTTCTGAGGGAAAACGCCTGGAAAAACTTTCTCTGAAGATTCTCGAACTGCTGCTCACGAAAAAAGAAGACCTGGCGCTGACTCCCTGCCAGCCCGCAAAGCTGGTAAAAGAGACCGCCAATCTGCTGCGCCCGGTGCTGGAGCAAAAAGGGATTTCTCTGGAGCAAAACTGCGCGGCAGGTTCCTGCCTGCTGGAGCCATCGCTTGTCACCTCACTCCTGGTCAATCTGATTGACAATGCCGCGAAGTCCATGTCCGAGGGCGGAACAATCCGCGTCTCTTCCATTATGACAGAGGATGGCTGCCGTTTCCTTGTGGAGGATGAGGGCTGCGGTATCCCGCCGGAATCTTTAAACAAAATAACCGACGCTTTTTACCGCGTGGATAAATCCCGGTCCCGCTCCCAGGGCGGCGTCGGTCTAGGTCTCTCCCTCTGTCTGGAAATTGTAAAAGCACACCACGGCTCCATCTCGTTTGAGCCGAACAGTCCGCGAGGCACCAGAGTGATTGTCCGCCTGAGAGGAGGTGTCCCTGCATGAGAACATGGAAAAAAGTGGGAATCTTCTGTATTCTGGCCGCAATTCTGCTGTCCGGATACGGACTGCCTGAAGCCATCAACGCCATCCTTGACCGTCAGGTCAACGGCAATATCGAAACTGTCAACACCGAGACAACCCAGCTGCAGATGAGTTCAGATCTCACGCTGACGGAGAAATTTCTCGTCATGGATCGCACCACTTCCTCTGTTAACTTAAACTCCGCGCAAAACCTGGAGTACGAAGGAGCCTGCGAATGCCTGAACCAGGAACTGTCCCGGTTATTCCCGACCAGTTCTTTCACTCTCTTTTCCTTCAAAGACTTTGCCGAAGCCGATCACGCCATCACACTCTTTGTCTATGAAGAAAAATCCGTTCTTCTCTGGGATTTTCTTCTGGAGAGTGAAGCAGGCGACAAGATCAGGGTACTTTTAGATGACGACAGCGGTCTGATTCTCTCTTTTTCCTATGAACATGAGGAGACAAGGGCAGATACAGAAGCCACTGATTTATTTACTTTGATTACAGACACCGGAGACACTGAGCCCATCGAATATCTGGATGATCTGGCTCAGCGCTATGTGGAGTATCTCCGGGCCTCCTACAATCTTAGCGGCATTGAGATTTCCTATGAACGATCCTGGGATTCTATCAATGCACTGACTTCTGACTCGGATCTGAGCCCAGACAATGAGGAAGAGGCGGCCGATAATTCCGAATTTTCGGCTACAGATTCTGATCATGAAAATACCTCTGTAAATTATGATATGGATTCCGATCATGAAAATACTTCTGAAGATTCCGGCACAGATTCCAATAACAAAGATGCATCGGAAGATTCCGATGCCTCCGTAAATAGCACTGCCTCCGGAACTGCCGGCAACAGCTCCATCTGGAGTTTCGACGCAGATTCACAGCGGGCAGATGCGGCCAATTCCCTCTGGGATACTGACAGTTCCGAAAAGGAAGCATCCGATTCTGACTCTGACGAAGAGGTTGTTATCGATGAATGGCACCTGTATGTACACCTGACACAGAACGGAGAAGAATATATCCTGAATCTCGACCTGGACCGCAGCGCTCTGTCCATACACGGCCTGGGATAAGTCTTTCGACTTCTATCGTGATCTCATCCAGATCCGGTCCCCTCTGTCTATACACGGCCCGGGATAAGTCTTTCACCCCTGCTCGCCCTGCGTCATCCGATACAGTTTTTCCGCCTTATAATTCTGATATCGTCCCTCCTCGATGGAAATTCGGATCTCCGACATCATCGTATTATAAAAATACAGATTGTGCAGGACACAGAGGCGCATCCCCAGCATTTCTTTCGCTTTCAGCAGATGACGGATATAAGCCCGGCTGTATCTTAAGCAGGCGGGGCATTGGCATCCCTCCTCGATCGGCCGCATATCCCGCTCGTATTTCCGGTTAAACAGGTTCAGCTTGCCAAAGTTTGTGTAGACATGACCATGGCGGCCGTTCCTGCTCGGATAGACACAGTCAAAGAAATCCACGCCGCGGTCCACGGATTCCAGAATGTTGGCCGGGGTACCGACCCCCATCAGGTAAGCAGGCTTATCCTCCGGCAGATAAGGTACCGTTACATCCAGAATATGATACATCTCTTCATGACTCTCTCCTACCGCCAGTCCTCCGACCGCATATCCGTCCAGTTCAAGCTCACGGATCTGTTTTGCGTGTTCGATTCGAATGTCATCATAGACGGCACCCTGATTAATACCGAACAGCATCTGCTTCGGATTGATGGTATCCTCCAGCGCGTTAAGCCGCGCCATCTCCGCTTTGCAGCGCAAAAGCCAGCGGGTCGTACGGTCCACAGACGGCTGAACGTAGCTGCGGTCTGCTTTGGCAGGCGGACACTCATCAAATGCCATCGCAATCGTGGAGGCGAGATTCGACTGAATCTGCATACTCTCCTCCGGCCCCATAAAAATCTTTTTGCCGTCGACATGGGAGTGAAAATGAACGCCTTCCTCCTTAATCTTCCGCAGCCCGGCCAGCGAAAACACCTGAAATCCGCCGGAATCTGTCAGAATCGGCTTTTCCCAGGACATGAACCGGTGCAGTCCGCCCAGGTCATGAATCAGGCGGTCTCCCGGCCGCACATGGAGGTGGTAGGTATTGGACAGTTCTATCTGCGTCCCGATCCGCTCCAGGTCCTCTGTGGAAACAGCTCCCTTGATGGCAGCCGCGGTGCCCACGTTCATAAACACCGGAGTCTGGATCACACCGTGGACTGTGGTCAGCTCTCCTCTTTTTGCTCTGCCATCTTTTTTCAGCAATTTATACATAATCAAATCCTCTTCTTTACGGACGATTTTCTCAGCCATATCGATTTCGTCCGTTCATAAACACCTAATCCTGGTTAAGCTCCGAAAACAACAGAAATCCCGCTCAGAGAAAACAGATTTTCTTAAGTTGCGAACATCGTCTGCCGTATGATATAATGAGCGCAAGCAATGAGCCGTGCAGCAGAGTACAGATGGGTAGACACGTCATGCTTGCATGTAAGGGGATGCCCATCTGTGCTCTGATATAGGGCGAAGCCCGGACAACGATAAGTGAGATAGCAAATTTCTCAATTTGCGTGATCGAACTTATGCAAAGCTGGAAATCAGAGATTTCCGAGTGGGCACGGCGGAGTTCACGATATAATCATGATAAAATGATATTACCTTATCTATAGAAAAAAAGCAAGGGAGGAATACACATGGCCGGTTCAACGCTGGGTACCATTTTTAAAATCACGACATGGGGCGAGTCCCACGGGAAAGGCGTCGGCGTCGTCATCGACGGCTGTCCAGCCGGTTTAGCGCTGGACGAAGCAGATATTCAGAAATATTTAAATCGGCGCAAACCCGGTCAGTCCCGATTTACCACACCGCGAAAGGAAAGCGACCAGGTGGAAATTCTCTCCGGTGTCTTTGAGGGACGTACGACCGGCACTCCCATCTCCCTGCTCGTCAGAAATGAAAATCAGAAATCAAAGGATTACAGTGAAATTGCCTCCTGCTACCGTCCGGGACACGCAGATTACACTTTTGACGCAAAATATGGGTTCCGGGATTACCGGGGCGGCGGACGCTCCTCCGGCCGGGAAACCATCGGCCGCGTCGCAGCGGGAGCCGTCGCGGCGAAAATTCTGGAGGAAATGGGCATTTCCCTGCTGACCTATACCAGATCCATCGGCCCGGTATCCATATCGGAAGAGCGATTTGACGCAGGGCAGATTCCGGACAATCCGCTCTATATGCCTGATGCCACTGCCGCGGAGGAAGCACAGGCTTACCTGGATAAATGCATGAGAGAGCAGGATTCCTCCGGCGGCACGATCGAGTGCATCATCACCGGTGTTCCTGCCGGGATTGGGGAAACCGTCTTTGACAAGCTGGACGCCAACCTGGCAAAAGCAATTTTCTCCATCGGCGCGGTAAAAGGATTTGAGATCGGTTCCGGATTTTCCGCTGCTGAGAAAAAAGGCTCTGAGAATAACGACGCTTTCTGTACCGACGACGCAGGCAGCATTGTCAAGCAGACAAACCACGCGGGCGGCATCCTGGGCGGCATGAGCGACGGCAGTCCCATCATTTTCCGGGCAGCCATCAAGCCGACCCCCTCCATCGCCCACGCGCAGCAGACGGTCAAAAAGGACGGCACTCCCATCGAGATCAATATCGCCGGACGGCACGACCCTGTGATCGTACCCCGCGCTGTGGTTGTGGTTGAAGCCATGGCTGCACTGACCATTGTGGATTTACTGCTGGTCAACATGTCCGCGCGGATGGAATATCTGAAAGAAGTATACAAAAAAGAATCATAAAAAAAGACCCTTTGTTTCTGCGATAAATCCGCATACCGGAAACAAAGGATCTTTTTAATTTTTTATCTACGATAGTCTATGGATGAAGATACTGTTCGGCTGCCCGATTGTCACCGGCTTCGCCGACATCAGAAAGCACCCTTCCTCGTAGTTCATCCTGTAAGTCATAATCTCGTTTGTATTATGGCTCAGCACGATAAAATGCTCGTTATCCGGGAGCACCGCCAGCGACTTCGGGTAATCCCCGCTGCAATAACTGCTGCAGATTTTCTCCAGCAGTCCGGTCTCCTGATCTACATGATAAACCACCAGTGTATTGATTCCTGCATTGCTGACAAACAGGTGTTTTCCATCCGGAGAAAACTCAATGCCGCAGGCCGCCGCCCGCTGGTCCTTCCCCTCGTTAACCGTGGAAATCTTCTGAATGCACTCATAATTGTACTCGCCGTCACGATCCGGGTCTGCAACCGCCTGGTACACACAAACCCGGTTGCTCATCTGCCCCAGAATATAAATAAACTTTCCCTGGCGATAAGAGCGCAGCATATACGGCGCGCTGTCCAGTTCACAGCGGATAATATCATTCAGATGAAGTTTCCCCGTCTTCGCATTGACATCATAGACTTTTACCTGATCCAGGCCGCTGTCCACCGCAAAAAGTCCTTTCAGATTCGGCGTCAGCTTCACACAGGTCACGTGGGGCATAGCGCTGCGGTCTGTGATATTAAGCCCGATTCCCTCGTGGAACACACCATCCGCCACCGGGCCGATATAGCCGTCTTCCCCGAGAGGCATCACGGAAACTCTCGCGTCATGATATCCTGCCACAAAAAGGAAACGGTCGTCCATATCCGTCTCAAGATAACAGCCCCGCATGCCGCCGATCCACTGACTGTTTAAGAACTCCAGATCGCCGTCCTCCAGAATCTGATAAGCATTCACGCCAAGATCGGTGATTGCGTACAAAAACTGCCCGTTATTGGAAACCAGAACGTCGGAAGGGTTATCCACCGGAATCACCTTTCTCTCTGTCATCGTCCACGTATCTGTGTCGATATCAAAAATATAGATACCATCGCTCTTTCCCTGGGTGTAGGTGCCGACATAAGCTACGTAGCGGTCTTTGTTCATAACCTAATCCTCCTCTTTTCTGCGCAGGACATCAAACTCCTCCATAGGATGTCCCAGATCAATCAGTAATACCTGCTTCGGATGCGGTGCGGAGTCCATCTCCTCCCCGTCTTCATTGATAATACGGTTAACCCGCACCTCTACATTATCACCGTTCGGCTTCATAATTTCAATAGTTTCTCCCACAGAAAATTTATTTTTCTGCTCGGTCCGGTACAACCCCTCCGCTGTTTTCTCCTCCACAACGCCCAGATAAGTATAATTTTTTACATACGTATTACTGTCGTAGATCTGTGTTTCTTCATTCGGCTTTCCGAAAAAAAAGCCCGTTGTAAACTGCCGGTAAGTACAGCTGGTAATCTGCTCCTGATACCAGTCCATGTGAGCCGCGTAGAGTTCCGGATCCGCCAGATAATCATCAATGGCTTTCCGGTAGGTCCGAGCCACTGTGGCCACATACAGCGCCGTCTTCATCCTGCCCTCGATCTTGAAACTGTCAATGCCGCTCTCCACCAGCTCCGGGATGTGCTCAATCATACACAGGTCTTTGGAATTAAAAAGAAAAGTCCCCCTCTCATTCTCGTAGACCGGCAGGTACTCTCCCGGTCTCGTCTCCTCCATCACCGCGTACTTCCAGCGGCAGGGATGCGTGCAGGCTCCCCGGTTTGCATCTCTCCCGGCAAAAAAATTGCTGAGCAGGCATCGTCCGGAATAGGAAATACACATCGCGCCGTGGACAAAGGTCTCCATCTCCAGATCAGCCGGGATATGGCTGCGAATATCTTTCAATTCTGCCAGAGAAAGCTCCCGGGCTGTCACTACCCGCTTCGCTCCCAGCGCGTGCCAGAACTGATAAGTGCCATAGTTCGTGTTATTCGCCTGGGTGCTGATGTGAATGTCAACCTCCGGGCAGACTTCCCTGGCAATGGAAAACACCCCGGGATCCGAGATGATCAGGGCATCCGGCTTCATCGGCCGCAATTCTTCAAAATAAGACCTGACTCCTGCCAGGTCCTCGTTATGTGCCAGAATATTCGCTGTGATATAGACTTTAACCCCGTGCGCATGGGCAAAAACAATCCCCTGCGCAATCTCCTCCATGGAAAAATTTTTCGCTTTCGCGCGGAGACCGAAAGCCTCGCCGCCGATGTAGACTGCGTCGGCGCCGAAAGCCACCGCCACTTTTAAGACTTCCAGGCTGCTCGCCGGGATCAGGAGTTCGGGTTTTTTCATGAAATTTTATACCTCTTCTTTTATATTGCTCGAAACCGCTTTTTATCTGATGCGAGCACGTTGATTTGCTCATTTTTTTCCGTCGCCAATTGACAGCCTTCTCCGCAAACTCGCCTGCAAGCAGGCTCAGACAGTGCTCCGAAGCCTGTCGCTATACTCAAAAAATGTCGCAAATCTGCCTACCGCTCACCTCAGATAAAAAGCGGTTTCGAGCAGCCAACTTTATTAAATACCTCAAATCAAATAATTCTTTTCACGCTCATCGCCACTCCGTCTCCCACGGGCAATATCGCTGTGGTGAGCTGGTCATGGTGGGTCAGCGTGTAGAGATATTCCCGCATCCGCTTATGGATGGTGCGGTTTCTCCGGGTGACGGCAAACCTGGATTCGATGATATCTCCTTCCTGGAGGACGTTATCTGAGATGATCACTCAGCCAGGAGCCATAAGCCGTAGTACGTCCTCGAAAAAATGTATGTACTTCCCCTTTGCCGCCTCCATAAAGATCAGGTCATAGGTGCCGTCCAGCGTCTTTAAGATATCTGCCGCATCTCCTTCTAACAAGGTAATCTGGTCTTCTCTGCCGGCACGCCGGAAGTTCTCTCTGGCGATGGGAATGCGCTTCTCATAGTTTTCAATGGTAATAATCTGTGCCTGGACGGGATTGTACTCTGCCATCAGCAGCGCGGAAAAACCAACCGCCGTCCCCACTTCCAGTATCTTTTCCGGGCGGTGGAGAGCCAGAATAACCTTCCGGAAGTTCTGCGGCTCAGGGCGGATGACCGGGACATACGTTTCCCGCGCTTCGCTCTCAATCTTTGTCAGGAGCGGCGTGTTTCCCGTGCTGAGTGAATTGATGTAAGTCGCAAATCGTTCCTCTACGATCATGACGCATCGTCCACCAGCACATCGTCAAACTCCAGGCAGGTGATCAATTCACGGTTTCTGTTCTGCACAATCTTGCACACCGCCATTTCCGCGTCCATAAACTCTCTCACCACCGGATCCTGATACAGATCCTGATATTCTGTCATCAACCGGTCTGACTCAGTAAACAGGTCGATCGACTGATCGGAATTCTGCAACAGATAATTCTTTTTCCTGAATTCCATGAGGCGTTTTTCCTTTTTCGGAAATTCGCGCACTTTCTCCCGGGCATCACGATATCTGTGAAACTGCTCCGATTCTTTTATCACATCAATCATGCCGTCCAGGCTTTCTTTTATCGTCTGCATATGTTATCCTTACCGTCTTTCCCAGACAAAATCTGTCAAATTTTTTATTTCATAGGACGAACTTTCCACATGAAATAAAATACCTGCACAGGACGAACTGTTACAATATCCATCCTGCACAGCACCGAAACATCCCTGCTTTTAAAAGGATATTTACACTTCCATAATAATCGGAATCAGCATCGGGCGCCGCTTGGTCTTTTTCCAGACAAAATCGCCCAGCGCATCCCGGATTTCAGACTTGATCTTTCCCCAGTCTGTGATATGCCGGTCCACCATGCGGTACACCGCCTCGTTTACCACCTGCTGCGCTTCGTCCATCAGACTCTCGGACTCCCGCACATAGACAAAACCGCGGGAAACGATATCCGGTCCGGCCAGGAGCTGCCCGCTGCCCGATTCCAGAGTCAGCACCACAATGATAATTCCGTCCTCCGCCAGATGCTGGCGGTCGCGCATAACGATATTTCCCACATCGCCGATCCCGAGACCGTCCACGAAAACAGCTCCGTGGGGCACGCTTCCCACCACCTCTGCGCTGTTCTCATCGATTTCCAGAACATCTCCGGAATCCAGCATCAGAATGCGGTCTTTCGGAATGCCGAGCGAGGCAGCCAGCTGTGCCTGTGCTTTCCGGTGCTTATACTCGCCGTGTACCGGGATAGAATATCTGGGCTGCAGAAGGGAATAGATCAGTTTGATTTCCTCCTGGCAGGCGTGTCCGGACACATGCGTATCCTGGAAGATTACGTCCGCGCTCTTCTGATACAGCTCGTTGATAATGCGGGACACCGCTTTTTCATTTCCGGGAATCGGGTTGGAACTGAACACGATCAGATCGTTGGGCGTGATTCTGACCTTTTTGTGCGTGCCGTTGGCCATCCGAGAGAGCGCCGCCAGCGGCTCGCCCTGGCTTCCGGTGGTAATCAGCACCATCTTCTCATCCGGATAATTTTTCATATAATCCTCTTCAATCAAAGTATTATCTGGGATATCCAGATACCCAAGCTCTGAGGCGATGGAGATGATATTTACCATACTCCGTCCCTCGACGACCACTTTCCGTCCGAATTTGCAGGCCGTGTTGATAATCTGCTGCACCCGGTCCACATTGGACGCAAAAGTGGCAATAATAATCCGCTGTGTCCTGTGATCTGTAAAAATCGAGTCAAAGACCTTGCCGACGGTACTCTCCGTCATGGTAAATCCGGGGCGTTCCGCGTTGGTGCTGTCACACATCAGAGCCAGCACGCCTTTCTTTCCGATCTCTCCAAAACGCTGCAGATCAATGGCATCGCCGTAAACCGGCGTGTAATCGACTTTGAAATCCCCCGTGTGCACAACGATACCTGCCGGCGAGTAAATGGCTAGCGCCGCCGCATCCTGAATGCTGTGATTTGTCTTGATAAACTCCACCCGGAATTCACCCATATTGATATGCTGACCGTAGCTGACCACTTTTCTTCTCACCTTATCGAGGAGATCATGCTCCTCCAGCTTGTGCTCGATGAGTCCCATGGTAAGTTTGGTCGCATAAATCGGCACGTTGGCCTCCAGGAGCACATAGGGAAGCGCTCCGATATGGTCCTCGTGTCCGTGGGTAAAGAAAAAGGCTTTGACTCTCTCAATATTGTCCTGCAGATATGTGATGACAGGCACACAGAGATCGATGCCGTACATGTCATCCTCCGGGAATGCCAGTCCGCAGTCCACCACAATAATACTGTCCCCGTACTCAAAGGCAGTAATATTCATCCCTATGGATTCCAGTCCGCCCAAAGGGATGATACGCAATTTGGAATTGTTCTGTTTCTTCAAATAATTACCTCCGTTATTATATTTTCCGTTCTGATTCCCGGTCTGCAGCAGAAGCAAACCCGAAAGATGATACTTTGGATTCCATCCGCTTATCCCCTGTATCATCAAAAATCTACGACAGCTTTCAGTTCGTCACTCGATGTCGATATCCTCCAGCATCTCGGCAAAGACCTTTGAAATCGCGCCCAGTTCTACCTCATCCTCCACCATTGCATAGATGATATCGTCCTCGTCTGTCTGTATCTCTTTTAAAATGTACGCAAGAGAATCCTCTTCCTCCTCCTCGGTCACAAGAAGATAGGTGACTCCTCCGATACATGTCTGCTCTAATACGTAAAATAAAACTTCCTCCCCGGATTCGGGGTCTGTAAATGTAATACTCTCCATGTCGCTGCTCTTTCCTTATAAAATGCGCTGTCCGCACCCCGCGCGGCGAGTATGAGGCAGAAACCACCTCCTGCTCAATCTGTATCTGTCCGTGTGTACTTTCTATTCCTCACTGTCCGCTTCACTGTTATGGCAGGAATCCAGATATCCCTGCAGGATAAAAACCGCCGCCAGTTTGTCGACATAGTCCTTCCTGTCCTCTCTGCGGATACCGCCCTCCATCATGGCGCGGTCCGCCATCACAGTAGTCAGGCGCTCATCCTCCAGAATCACTTCCAGACCGGTCCTGCGAGCCAGCATATCCTTAAATTCCACGGTCTTCTCACACCGCTCTCCCTCTGAGTTGTTCATGTGCTTCGGATATCCGAGAACAATCCTGTCCACCTCATACTCCCGGATCAGTTCCTCGATCCGCGCAAGGGTCTGCCGCAGCTTTCCGGGAGACTTTCTCCGTATAATCTCTACGCCCTGTGCGGTCAGAAACAAAGGGTCGCTCACCGCAACCCCCACTGTTTTGGAACCATAATCAAGACCCATGATCCGCATTGATCGCTCTCCTATTCCCATGCGTGCTTCTTCACATAATCCTTCAGCACTTCCTCCACCAGCTCGTCCCGCTCCACCTTCATAATCAGGCTGCGCGCATTGTTGTGGCTGGTAATGTATGTAGGATCCCCCGACATAATATAGCCGACAATCTGGTTGATCGGGTTATACCCCTTCTCCAGCATCGCCTTGTAGACTATCTCGAGCACGTCCCCCACTTTCAGATCCGGCGCCTTCTGCACTTTAAAATACTGTGTGTTCGTAATATTCTGCATCTCTTCATCCTCATACATGTAAACAACTCGGTTGGGCTTCCCGTGCACCCACTCTTTTTTATTCTATACTATAATCTGAAAAAATTCAACCTTCATTATTTTGTTTTCCAGAGATTCCTCTGTCCGGTACCGGATTTTCACGTATTCCGGGGTAAATCCCTCATAAAATGTTTCGCCGTCTATTGTAACTGCCTCCTCAAAAAGCACCTCCGCCGTCTTTCCCTCATACCATGCGGCAAAGCATTTTTTCTGTTCCGCCGCAATCGTCATCAGCCTGTGACTGCGCTCCGCTTTGACAGCAGAAGGGATCTGTCCCTCCATCCGGTCAGCCGCGGTTCCCTTTCTCCTGGAATACTGAAATACGTGAATCTCATAAAAGGACACGCGCTTTGCAAACGCACAGGTCTCGGCAAACTCTTCCTCCGTCTCCCCCGGGAATCCGACAATGATATCCGTAGTCAGTGCCGGATGCTCATAGTATTGCCGCAAAATCTCACATTTATGAAAATATTCTTCCGCCGTGTACTTCCGGTTCATCCGCCGCAGCACCGTATCGCTGCCGCTCTGCAGAGAAAGGTGAAAATGCGGGCAGACTTTCTCCATCTTCGCCAGTTCACTCACGAACTCCTCCGTGACAATTCCCGGCTCCAGGGAGCCAAGGCGGATGCGGCGTATGCCTTCCACCGCGTGTACGCTCCGGATCAGATCCAGCAGAGTATAGCCCAGGTCAATCCCGTAAGAGCTCAGGTGAATACCGGTCAGCACAATTTCCTGAAAACCGTTCTCCACCAGTTCTTTCGTCTCCCGGACGACATCTTCCAGCTTTCTGCTCCGCACCCGCCCTCTCGCGTAGGGGATGATGCAGTAGCTGCAGAACTGATTGCAGCCGTCCTGTACCTTTAAAAACGCACGGGTATGCTCCGCGGGATGCGCCACATGCAGTTCCTCATAAAACTGCCCCGGCTGATTAATGTCGAGAAGAGCCACCTCAGTCCGAGATACCTCAGAATCCGATTTTCTCATTTCAGGGCTGCTCGTCATATTGTCATCGGTTTCCTGATTATCCGACATATTGCTTCCCGTTACTAAGACATTTGCCGGACACACATTTTTCCTGGATATAATTGTTGCATCGGACAGGTTTTTGTCCCGGCAGCTGCTGTTTTTCCGACCGGGATTACTCTCATATTCTTCCAGCAGCGCAATCAGATTCTTCTTGCAGTTATTTCCGATCACAATATCAATCGCCGCATCCCCCGCTGCCTGCTCCGGGCTGGTCTGCACGTAGCAGCCTGCAGCCACCACGATAGCTTCCGGGTTCAACTTTCTGGCGCGGTGAATCATCTGCCTTGATTTGCGGTCCGCCACGTTCGTAACGGAACAGGTATTGACCACATAGACATCCGCTTTCTGATGAAATGGGACAATCTCGTATCCGGCCTCCTCCAGCATCTGCTGCATGGCCTCCGTCTCATAAGAATTCACTTTGCATCCCAGGCTGTGTAGTGCTGCCCACCTCATAAATCAAATCCTTTCTATTAATCACGTACTTATTAATTACTTATTAATTACCTTAATTTATGTTGACTTTTGCAAAAAATCACGATATTATGTGCGTGGGTATGGTTCCGTATAGCAGGATGAACTTTCGGGGAGGTGTAAGCAATGAAAAAAGTTCTCGTATCCTTAAACTCTATTGATAAAGTAAAAAGCTTTGTCAAGGACATTTCACAGTTTGACTATGATCTCGATCTCATCTCCGGCAGATATGTGATCGACGCAAAGTCGCTGCTCGGCATTTTCAGTCTGGATCTGTCCAGACCAATCGAGCTTTCCATCCATGCCGATGACGAGCAGGCAGCAGAGGTTATTGAAGCGCTGAAGGCATATATCGCCGAGTAGAGAGTGCCGGATTCATTTTAATCACAAAGAAAAGAAACCATGAAATTTATCGCGGGCGTCTTGCAGACGCCCGTTTTTCTTTATCAGCGTTTTCCGGCATATACCTTCTCTGTCAACAGATCCCATCGACGTTCTTTCTCTATCAACAGATCCCGTCTACACTCCTTCTCTATCATAAGACTCTGCCGACACTCCTTCTCCTGACATGCTACGAAATACGCTTTGTCAAAATCCCGCGCTATTCCGCCTCCACTGTAACTGTCTCCGTTGTTTGGACTGCCGTCTCCACCAGCTCATCAATTTTTTCATTCAGGTTTCTCTCTGAGCGGCGAATGATATTGAGATTCGGCTTTGTCACCGGATGCTTCGCCACAAAGATGGTACAGCAGTCTTCATATGGCAGAATGGACGTCTCATACGTGTCAATTTTTTCCGAAACCGCGATAATGTCATTTTTATCAAAAGCGATCAGCGGCCGGTACACCGGCAGGGTGCAGACCTCATTGGTCGCCATAAGGGATTTCATCGTCTGACTCGCCACCTGGCCGATGCTCTCCCCGGTAACCAGGCCGAGACAGTCGGATTCCTTCGCAAAATGCTCCGCAATCTTCATCATGTAACGGCGCATGATAATGGTCAGCTCATCATGAGGACACTTGTCATAAATGTACAGCTGAATATCCGTAAAATTTACAATATTCAGGCGGATCGGTCCGCTGTAGCGTGCCACAATCTTTGCCAGATCAACCACCTTCTGCTTCGCCCTCTCATTGGTGTAAGGCGGCGCATGGAAATAAGTTGCCTCAATCGTCACGCCGCGCTTTGCGATCATGTAGCCCGCCACCGGACTGTCGATACCGCCGGAGAGCAGAAGCATCGCTTTCCCGGCCGTCCCCACCGGCATGCCCCCGGGTCCCGGAATGACCTCCGAATAAATATTAAGTTTATTGCGCAATTCCACATTCAGCAGAATCTCCGGGTGATGGACATCCACATGCATCTCCGGATAAGCCTCCAGAATCACGCCGCCAAGCTCCCGGTTGATTTCCTGGGAATCCAGCGGAAAACTCTTGTCCGCGCGTCTGGCAAGGACCTTAAAGCTCTTATGCTTATCCGGATAAACATCGTCCACATAGGCGAGGACATCCTTCGCCATCTGCTCCATATCGGTCAGCTCCACCTGCCACATAGGACAGATACCGACAATACCGAAAACTTTCGTCAGGACTCCGATTGTCTCGTCATAATCATAATCGCCCACAGCGGTAATATAAATACGCCCGCGCTCTGTGGTAATCTCAAACTCGCCCTCCACCGGCTTTAACGCCTGCTCGATATTGCGAATCAGAGCCTCCTCAAAGACATGACGGTTTTTTCCCTTGATCGCGATCTCACCGTATTTGATTAAAAATGCCTGGAACATACCTCGCCTCTTTCTTTTTTCGCTATAAAATTAAGGTAACAAAAGGGTATCATACTTCGGATTGCTGCACGGCATAAGTTCGATTACAGGGAAAAATTTTTATCTTATCCGCAAAACCGTTTTCGCAATACAAAAAAGAATAATTCTTACGCTCTGCGACTAAAGCGATCCCTCATCGCTTTTTACAGCATCTTTTCCTGTACCGGAACATACACTCAGAAACGTCTGTACCTGCGCAGAACAGGCAGAAGGCTTGCAAGCTCTTCCACCGTATAATCCAGCTCCTCCTGTGTCGTATGAACACTGAAACTGAACCGAAGCGTTGATTCCTGATGCTGCTTGTCCAGCCCGATAGCCAGAAGCGTCGTACTGGTAGCCGGATGATTGGAAGCGCAGGCACTTCCGGCGGATACATAGATTCCTTTTTCCTCCAGTGCATGGAGTAGAACCTCGCTTCTCACGCCCGGAAAGCTGACGCTGACAATATGCGGCGCACTGTCCCGGCCGGTTTTTCCGTTGATTGTGACATCCTCCAGCACGGAAAGTTTTTCCGCAAAGTATTCTTTCAGCTCATACATCCGGTCAACGGTCTCATCCAGATTCCCGTAGATTTCCTTCGCCGCCATTCCCATTCCGGCAATGCCCGGCGCATTGATCGTCCCGGAGCGCATATCCTTCTGCTGGCCGCCGCCGAACGTGATGGGACGAATCTTCGTCTTATCTTTGATATACAGAAAACCAACGCCCTTCGGCCCGTGAATCTTGTGTCCGCTGGCCGAAAGCAGGTCGATATTCATATTTTTCGGAACAATGCGGAATTTTCCGTATGCCTGGATTGCGTCCACATGGAAAATCGTGTGCGGATTGCGCGCATGAATCATCCTGCCAGCCTCCGCCACCGGCTCCAGTGCACCCATCTCGTTGTTTACCATCATAATCGAGACAAGTATCGTGTCGTCACGGAGAGTCTGCTCCAACTCCTCCAGAGAAATCTCGCCATTCTGATCCACGGAAAGCCAGGAGATCTCAAAACCCTGATCCTGCAAAAACAGCATCGTGTTTTTCACCGAGGGATGTTCAACCGCCGTGGTGATAATGTGCTTTCCGCTTCGGGCGTTCGCCATAGCGCTGCCGATAATTGCCAGGTTGTTGGACTCCGTTCCGCCGGATGTAAAAATCAGCTCTTTTTCCTGGCAGCGCAGGGTCTTCGCGATGGCAGATGTCGCCTCTTTTACATATTTTTCTGCCTCCACACCTTTCATGTGCATGGAGGAGGGATTTCCGAAATCCTCGGTTAAAACTTTTGCCACAAGCGTTGCCGCCGCGGGGGAGCAGGGAGTTGTGGCGGAATTATCCAGATATGCCTGCATGAATTATTCTTCTTTCCTATATTCTTCTCTCTTTGCATTTTTGCGGGGTTTATTTTTAGTCTTGCAGCCCACTGTTTTCTCTTTTTTCTTTTTTTGTGGGTTTGTTTTTTCTCCCGCAACCCACCTTTTTCTTCTCTTCTTAATTTTTATGGGTTCATTTTTTCTCTCGATACCCACCGTTTCTTCTCTTCTTGCTTTTTGTGGGGTATTTGCCCCAGAGAAAGCCCACGAAAATTTATATGTTACAATTTTCGTGGGGTACATACCTCCATTTGAATCTGCCTTCAGATTCAATTTTCGTCTTCCCGGCTCTCCAGCGCCAGCATCACCGCTGACATCGCAGAGATTGCCGCCGTGTCCGTGCGGAGAATCCGTCTTCCCAGGGATACCGCCTCCATCGTCTCCCGTGCCTGTGCAATCTCTTCCTCAGAAAAACCGCCCTCCGGGCCGATCAGGATACTGACGGACTGACCCGGCTTTATCTTTTTCAGCGCCTTGACGGTGGCCGCCATCCCCCGCTCATTCTCATAGGGAACCAGGCGGACATCACAGGTGTTCGCAATCGCCAGCGCATCCGAAAAAGACAGCACCGGTCGGATTTTGGGAATAATACTGCGCTTCGACTGTTTGGCCGCGCTCTCGCTGACGGCCTGCCAGCGCCGTATTTTTTTCTCCTCCCGCTTCTCATCCAGCTTCACCACACAATACTGCATCTGTACCGGAATAATCTCATAGACGCCGAGCTCCACCGCCTTCTGAATCACATATTCCATCCGGTCGTCCTTCGGCAATGCCTGAAACAGGTAGATTTTTGCAGAGAGCTCCGTCTTAGGCACTTCCTCATTTAAAATATCCGCCTGTACAAACGCGTCGGTCAGCTCCGCGATCTCGCAGAAAAAATCCTCTCCCGATGCACTGCTGACACGGATTTTCTCTCCCGGATGCATCCGGAGTACATTTTTGATGTGATTGACGTCACTGCCGGTGATCGTCACATATTCTTTCCCGATCTGATTGTCTTCCACAAAAAACTGGTGCATTTATTCTTTATCCTCAAACAAGTTATTTATTTTTTCTTTGCCGTAATGCCGACCCACTCGCCCTGATGTGTAACCTCGATCAGCGAAAGCCCCGCCTCTTTCACGGCAGCAACCACTTCATCCTCCTTGAAATCAATGATACCGGAAGCGATAAATACCCCGCCCTTTTTCAGGCGTGCCGGAATCACCGGCGCCATGGGGATAATCACGTCCGCAAGGATGTTAGCCACCACGATATCATATTTTTCCGTGCCAACGCGCTCCTGCAGCTCCTCGTCGTAGATGATATTCCCGACATAAAACTCGCCCTGCTCCGGTGTCAGATGGCTAACCGCAAAATTGTCTGCCGTGGAAGTCAGGCACTCCGCGTCGATGTCCGTCCCCGTCACATGCGCCGCCCCCAGCTTCAGGCTGACGATGGAGAGAATGCCGCTGCCACAGCCGAGATCCAGCACCTGCACGCCAGGGGTTACATATTTCATCAGCTGGCGGATGCACAGCTGTGTCGTCTCATGCTTTCCTGTCCCGAATGAAATGCCCGGGTCTATCTCGATCAGAATCTTGTCCTCGTCGGACGCATCCAGATCCTCCCAGGTCGGCTTGATAAGGATATCGCGTTTTTCCAGACTGCTGCCATCGCCAAAGCTTCCGTTTCCCTGACTGCTGTCATCATCAGCACTGTCATTTTTAATGGTAAAAGCATGGAAAAATTCTTTCCAGTTATTGATCCAGTCCGCGTCCTCCGTCTGGGTCTCCTTGATCGCACCGCTCCCCACGTCAGCGTACTGACGCATCTCTTCCAACGCCTCCCGAACCTGTGACAGCATTTCCCCGTTGTCTTCTGCAGAATCCAGATAAAAACTCACACGGCTGACGCCATCGTCCGGCGGAAGTTCCGGCAAGATATCGATAAACATCTTTGCCGTGTCCGCCTCTGTGAGCGGAACATTGTCCTCGATTTCCACGCCCTCGATGCCGAGATCGCAGAGCATACTGCTGACCAGATCTTCCGCTTCCGTGGTAGTCTCTATGGTATAGCGGTTCCATTTCATGGCGTTCTCCTCCGAAAATGCATACTGTTGTAATAATAGCGCATAGGAGCGGGTAGTGTCAAGTTAACATTTTCAGACGTGTTATCATTTTCAGACGGGGGAAGATGTCAACATTATATTTTCAGACAACCGGGACAACGCTTCGCCAAGCTAAGTACTAACTGTAACTGTTCACTACGCTCACAGTTACGGGAAAATCCATTTAAAATCGCTGCGCGATGGGGATTTTCCCTTGCGCAATCTACGCTTTCAGACGGTCAGCACAGTAAATGTGCAGACCTGCTCTTAATAACAATTGGTCAATTTAAGACGCTCAGGAAAACCTTCGCGCCTAAGTCTTAGTAAGCACTGGATCTCGTCTCAGCTAAAAACGTCCCTTTAAAGTTGCCTGAAAATATAATGTTGACATCTTCCCCTCCTGTGCGGACATGTTAATCAGCACTATTAGACCCGTATTACGCTATTACAAATGTCTTCTGCTGCGGTTCAGCATCGCGTAGATTTCCTGCACCCGCGGCTGGGCCATACCGCACCAGGCATAGCCGTCCATGAAAGCTTCCAGGCCGCCCTGCCGCATCTGCCGCTCCAGCATCTCGGCCAGCCGCTTTACGGTGGCCGGGCCGGTGACCTTTGTCATGTAATACTTCATCATCCCGGCCAGCGCCGCCGTCTGCTCACTGTCGACCAGCTGCTCCAGGTAGCGCAGATCCACGGTATTGTGGTTGATGGAAAAACCATCGGTGGACATCACTTTTGTCTTGATCCGGTCGTCCCGTCTGGCTGGACTTCCCCAGAAAGCGCGTTCTGTCTGCGGAAGGGAAAACTCTTCTGCTTCAAAAGCCGGCAACGGATATTCCTCCAGATAACGATCCACTTTTTTCTTTCACATCCAACGGTCGATAGCTGTCCATCTGAATCACCGTGTCCGCCATGTGGAAAAAAGCGCCGCTGCTTCCGGCCACGAGCACCGTGGAGATTCCCGCCTTCTCATAGAGATCGCGGACTCTGGCACAGAACGGCGTGATTGGCTCCTTGTCGCCATGCACGATCTTCTGCATAAACTCATCCCGCACAAGGAAGTTGGTCGCGGAGGTATCCTCATCGACCAAAAAACGTGCGGCTTCCCATCTCCACGCCCTCCATAACCGCCGCAGCCTGAGAGGTACTGCCGCTGGCGTCCTCCGTGGAAAACCTTTTCGTATCCTTTCCGTTGGGAAGGTTATGGATAAACAGGGAAAGATCCAGGTTCTGCACAGACCGCCCGTCCTCCGCCGAAGCTTCAGTGCGGAATCCTCTGTGATGGCATACTCCCTGCCGTCCCCGGCAATGTGATTGTAAACGCCCTGTTCCAACGCCTGCAAAAGCGTGGATTTTCCGTGATAACCTCCGCCGATGATCAGCGTGACGCCTTCCGGAATTCCCATGCCTGTCATCCTTCCATGACACGGAAGTTCCAGTTCCACACGCAGCGATTCCGGCACAGACAGGGGAACCGCACCGCGCAGAGGCTTGCTGGAAACGCCGCTCATCCGCGGGAGAATACTCCCCTCGCCCAGGAAAGCAACCAGCTTCCGCTTCGGAAGTTCCTCCCTAATAAAATGCTGATCCACAGAAAGTTCATAATTTTTCTGCAGCACTTCCTTTTTCCAGTTCCGGTAATACAGGCTCTGCATCACAACCGGCGGCAGAAAATCAAAAAGCACTTTCTCCAGTTCCCTTGCGTTGATCGTACGGCCGTTGGCCGGAAATCCCACCTCAAGCCGCGCCGTCAGCGTATTCTTCGCAATCACCATGGCGGACCGGTGCAGAATCTCCTGTCCCGGTCGGCTCGTGCCGATCAGACCGCTCTTGCCGGATCCTTTCGCCTTAAAACTGTTCTTCGACAGCCCCTCTGAAAACTTCCGCAGAAGACAGTCCTCCAGAGCCACCCTGGCATACTCCTCTTTCCAGTATTGCTCCGGGAATCCCGCGCGCTTCATCGGACTCCCCACCCTCAGATTTGAGGGGGACGCAAAAGGATCGCCCTGCACATGATCGATGGAGAGGACAAAATCACCGAAATCA
>JAJBTR010000308.1 GCA_020860745.1 Lachnospiraceae bacterium
GTTTTAGAATATTTTCCCTTTCTGCTGGCATTTTCTTTCCTCCTTCAGTCCTATAAATATTATAGTTGACCCGAAGAGAAAAATCTACCCTGTTTTTATGAAAATGGAAAACCCTAAATGTGAAAAAACTCCCGCGGCCATCGGATATCATCCAACCCCGCGGGAATTTTTCATAATATTTCAAAAGTCAAAAGCATTATTTGTTGGCGATCGCCTTTTTGATTTCCTCTGTCAGAAGAGGAACTACCTTGTTCAGGTCACCGACGATACCGAAATCCGCTACGTCAAAGATCGGCGCATCCTCATCCTTATTTACTGCGATGATCAGATCGGATTCTTCCATACCTGCTACGTGCTGGATGGCTCCGGAGATACCGATTGCAAAATAAACTTTCGGGCGGACGGTCTTACCGGTCTGTCCTACCTGAAGGTCTTTCGGCTTCCAGCCGCTGTCAACCACGGCACGGGAGCAGGATACAGTGCCGCCTACCACAGCTGCCAGATCCTCGAGAAGCTTGAAGTTCTCCGGAGAACCTACGCCACGGCCGCCGGATACCAGGATCTTCGCATCCTGAATATCGACCACATCTGCGACATTCCTGACGATCTCAAGAATCTCAACATACTTATTGTCCGGTGTGAATCCGGGATTGTACTCCACCACGTCAGCCTTCGCACCCTCAATCGGAGCGATCTTCTGCATCACGCCGGGGCGTACTGTCGCCATCTGCGGACGGTTATCCGGGCAGGCGATGGTCGCGATGGTGTTGCCACCGAACGCCGGGCGGGTCATCAGCAGCTGGTTATGCTTCTGCTCTTTGCCGGGCATCGCCACGAGCGGAAAATCACCGATTGCAAGGGAGGTGCAGTCCGCGGTCAGACCGGTCTGTACACGGGCGGATACGCGGGGGCCAAGGTCACGGCCGATTGCAGTCGCGCCTACCAGCATAATCTCCGGTTTGAACTCGTTGATCACGGATGCAAGCGCATGGGTGTACGGCTCTGTCCGGTATACTTCCAGCTCCTTGTCGTCCACCACGATAACCTTGTCAGCACCGTAAACTGCAAGTTGATCCGCAAGGTTCTTTACATTATATCCGATCAGGACAGCTACCACCTTCTGTCCCAGATCGTTCGCCAGATTTTTCGCTTCGCCAAGTAACTCGAGCGCAATCTGGCTGATTTCATTATCTACCTGCTGAGCAAATACATACACGTCTTTGTACTGCTCAATTAAGGATTGTTCCATTGCTGCCATTGTAATCTCTCCTTTCTTTTACAGTCCGCAGACATGCTTCTCTGTCATCTTACCGATCAGGTAAGCGACAGTTTCTTCTGTGTCAAGGGTGATTTTCTCACCGGCGCCCTTGCGGACTTTGTCGGATGCCTTCGCGATCTTGGTCGGGGATCCGGCCAGACCGATATTGCCGTCATCCAGCGTATCCAGATCCGCTCTGCCCCAGGTGGTAATCTCCGCTTCGCATGCGTCAAAGATTCCGCCGGGAGTCATATATCTCGGATCATTCAACTCAGAAAGGCAGGTGATCAGGCAGGGAAGCTGCGCTTTCACCATATGATATCTGTCGTCATACTGACGCTGCACGATTACAGAATCTCCGTCAAGCTTGATATCCTGCGCGTAGGAAATAACCGGGATATTCAGATGCTCGGAAATCTGCGGTCCTACCTGTGCGGTATCGCCATCGATCGCCTGGCGGCCGGTTATGATGAGGTCATAGTCCATCTTGCGGATGGCCGCCGCTACGGTAGAAGATGTCGCCCATGTATCAGCACCGCCAAGGACACGGTCGGTTACAAGGACAGCCTTGTCCGCGCCCATCGCCAGAGCCTCACGAAGCGCGTCCGCCGCCTTCGGGAGACCCATCGTCAGAACGGTCACTTCCGCGCCATACTGATCTTTTAACCGCAAAGCAGCCTCGAGGCCTGCCTTGTCATCCGGGTTCATAATCGTGAGCATCGCTGCTCTGTTTAAGGTTCCGTCCGGATTGAACTGAACTCCGCCTGCTGTATCAGGTACCTGTTTGATACAAACAATTATTTTCATGATTCTTTCCTCCTACTTTAACAGACTGCCGGAAATAACCATACGCTGAACCTCGCTGGTTCCCTCGTAGATCTCCGTGATCTTGGCATCGCGCATCATACGCTCCACATCGTACTCTCTGATATAACCGTAACCGCCGTGCAGCTGTACGCACTTGGTAGTCACTTCCATGGCAACCTCGGCCGCCATCAGCTTCGCCTGCGCCGCTTCTACGGAATAGGAAATTTTTGCTCCTGCCTGGTACTCGTCTTTCTTCAGAGCAGCTTTATAAACCATCAGCTTCGCCGCCTCAACCTTTGTCGCCAGGTCAGCCAGCACGAACTGTGTATTCTGGAACTGGGCAATGCTTCTGCCAAACTGCTTTCTCTCTTTTACATAAGCGATCGTATTGTCCAGAGCGCCCTCTGCAAGACCGAGTGCCTGCGCCGCGATACCGATACGTCCGCCGTCCAGTGTGTGCATCGCAATACCGAATCCCTTGCCCTTCTTGTCAAGGATGTTGTCCTTCGGAATACGGCAATCAGTAAAGATCAGCTCATAGGTGGAAGAACCGCGGATACCCATCTTTTTCTCCTTTACACCGAAGGAGAAACCAGGCGTTCCCTTTTCCACAATAAACGCGGAGATCTCTTTCTGTACTCTGCCGCGCTTCTCAATCTTGCCGGTGACAGCGATCACGATATAAACATCCGCCTCTTTACCGTTGGTGATAAAGCACTTGGAGCCATTCAGCACCCACTCATCACCGTCCAGCACCGCCTTGGTCTGCTGACCCTGCGCGTCAGTTCCTGCACCCGGCTCGGTCAGGCCGAAAGCACCCAGCTTTTTACCGGTTGCCAAATCCGGAACATATTTGTCAATCTGCTCCTGTGTACCATAGGTAAGGATCGGGTCAATGCACAGGGATGTGTGAGCGGAAAGGATAACCGCTGTGGTACCGCACACCTTTGCCATCTCCTCCACGCACATCGCATAGGTGAGAACATCGCAGCCCTGTCCGCCGTACTCCTTCGGTACGGGAATACCCAAGAAACCGTATTTTGCCATTTTTTCAACGGTTGCTCTCGGGAATGTCTCCGTCTCATCCACTTCCTGAGCGAGAGGCTTTACTTCATTTTCTGCGAATTCTTTGAAAAGGCTTCTGGCCATTTCATGTTTCTTATCTAATCCGAATTCCATTTCATTTTCCTCCACTTAAAATAATCTATTTGCTGTAGTCATAGAAGCCGATACCGGTCTTGCATCCCAGCTTGCCCGCACGCACCATCTTGCGAAGCAACGGAGCCGGACGATATTTCGGATCACCGGTCTCAGAGTAAATAACCTCCATGATTGCCAGGCAGATATCCAGGCCGATATAATCGCCGAGCTGCAGCGGTCCCATCGGATGGTTCGCACCAAGCTTCATCGCGGTATCAATATCCTCTACAGAAGCAACGCCTTCCGCCAGTACGCAGACAGCCTCGTTAATCATCGGAACCAGGATTCTGTTTACAGCAAAGCCCGGCGCCTCGTTGATCTGAACCGGAGTCTTGCCGATGGATTTGGAAATCTCAATCACCTTATCACGAAGCTCATCCGGTGTGTTCGCACCCTGGATCACCTCGATTAATTTCATCACCGGAGCCGGATTGAAGAAATGCATTCCGATCAGCGGTCTGTCGAGTCCCGCACCAATCTCTGTGATAGACAGAGAAGAGGTGTTGGTAGCAAAAATGCACTCTGACGGAACGATATCCTGCAGCTCTTTGAATGTCTGCTTCTTGACATCCATCACTTCCAGAGCAGCTTCCACTACCAGATCCGCATCTGTGCAGATATCCTTGGTACCGGTGGTAATCTTCGCGAGGATAGCATCCGCTTTTTCCTGATCCATCTTGCCTTTTGCCACGCGCTTTGCAAAGCCTTTTGCAATCTTGTTTTTGCCGTTTGCCGCAAACTCATCGTTAATGTCGCACAGATATACTT
>JAJBTR010000118.1 GCA_020860745.1 Lachnospiraceae bacterium
ACCTACAGCCGAAATCACAGTGATCAGCCAGTTTATACCACAGACACAGCAGCGCCATCGCGCAGTCCGCTCCCACAGCCAGGGCCGCCACCCCCAGTATCCCGCTCTCCCCCGCCAGCCGGGACGGAAGAAGCAGGCTGCTGAGGCCAAACAGCTCCAGGGACAGCGCCCGTCGGATCTGCCTCGGGGATATCTTATGATTTTCCGAAAATATCGTATGTGAAGTGTCAAACACATCCGCAGTTGATTCCTTAACTCTCATTCCATACTCCGTTTTCTGACCTGATTCTTTCCGGAGTCTGACTTTATAAACCTTATCACCGCTTTCCCTGACCTGCCGGGCGTATGAGACTGGTCTCCCACTCGAAGCCGCACCCGGTTATTCTTATTCGCATAGACCGGCCTGCGCTTTAAAAGCTCCGACGGCGGCCGCACAAAAGTATCCCTCACATCGGCGTTTTTACTCAGGTCAGCGCCGACAAACGGCGTGAAATACGGCATTCCAAAGCTTTCCAGCTGCGCCAGATGAATCAACACAAACAGCAGCCCGATCAGGAATCCATAGTATCCCCAGGCCGCACAGAGCCCGATAAACACAAATTTCAACAGGCGGAATGCCGCCGCAAAATCCTCATTTGGAATGGCAAACGAGCACAGCGCCGTAAACGCGACGATGATCACCACCATCGGGCTGACAATATTCGCGTCCACAGCCGCCTGCCCGATGATAAGTCCGCCCACAATACCGATTGTGTTTCCCATGGCGTCGGGAAGCCGCACGCCGGCCTCCCGCAACAGTTCAAAGGACAGCTCCATCAGCAGGACTTCTATCACCCCCGGAAATGGAACGCCCTGCCGGGCTGCCGCAAAAGATAGCAGCAGCTTCGTGGGCAAAATCTGCGTGTGAAAATTCGTCACAGCCAGATAAAGCCCCGGCAGCACCATAGCAAAAAAAGAAGCGACATACCGCAGTATCCGGGTGAACGAAGCAATCTCCCACCGACTGTAGTAATCGTCCGTGGTTTTGATAAAAGAATTGTAATCTGTGGGGAAAATCAATGCCTCCGGCGAATTATCCAGAAGCACCACCATCCTCCCCTCCAGAAGCGCCATCGCCGCCCGATCCGGCCGCTCCGTCACCTGAAACTGGGGGAAAGGAGAATACCAGTATTTCTCCGATAACTGCTGCACCACGCCGATATCCTGCACGCCATCAATCGTAAAGCTTTTCAGACGCCGCTCCATCTCCTCCAGAAATTCCGGATAAATCAATCCGTCATAATAGACAAGGTACAGGTTCGTACCGGAGCGGACACCCACTTTCTGTTCCTGCACCTTGACATCCGAAGAGCGGATTCTCTTCCGGATCAATGCCGCATTCTGCTTAACAGAGTTGGAAAAACGTTCATTGCTCCCGCGAACCGATTTCTCAGACTCCACTTCCTGGAGAGACATGGCCGGATAGCCCTTGTCCGGTATCTTAATCGCCCGGTCAAACCCGTCAAAAAACAAAATGCACTCCCCGGCAAGCAATCCGTCCGCCGCCTCCTGCATGGTCGCAAAGGGAACCGCATCGGAGACACCCATGCCGTTCTTCCGCATTTTCCGGAGCACATCCTGCCGCGGGAGCCGGGGCAGGCTGGTCAGGAGGCGGCCGAGCGGGCGCTTCTCCAGCATGCTCTCCCCGCCGGTGATCTCGATATAAGTCAGAAATGTGCGTACACTCATATCCTCACCGAGACTCATCTCCAGCATTTTTATGTCTGCGCAGTCAGAAAATGCCGCTTTCCACCACTGTATGTTCTCATCCAGGTTTTTTGAAACATTCCGGTTCTCCACAACTCAGTCACCTCCAAACGTATTCCTTTGCGCACCCATGCGCATCCTCACGGAGTGTTTTTTGTTTCATAGAATAACGTTTCCTATAAAGTAAAAAAAGAACAGGCTTTTTACCTGTTCCTAGTATGTGACATATCTGTTATTTTATTCCCGGCAGCATTTCTGTTACGGATTCTATCTCGGTTCTGAAAGAACCTTAAGATCTGTTATGAAAGAGTACGTATATCCTGCACTGCCTGATACGCAAATCATGGCCTGATTTCCCGCCGCTTATCCCTGCTCGCGGATAATCCGCTTCACGCCCTCAGTCTGATTTTCCAGGTGCCTGCGGGTCATACTGGATGCTTTTTCTCCATCCCCGGCTTTTACCGCCTCATAGAGCTGGCGGTGCTCCTCGATCAGCTGCGGATATACCGTAAAATCCTTCAGATATTCCACACGGTAACGGTACATCTGCTCCCGGAGATTATTCAGCATCCCCAGCAGTTTCGGGTTGTCTGAGGCCATATAAAGCACATCATGAAAATTCACATCCGCCTCAGCAATCTGTGCAATGTCGCCGGTACCCACTTTTTCCCGGAACCGATTCATCGCCACGCGGAGCTCCTGAACCTCCGCCTCCGTGATATTCTGACAGGACAGGCGGACCGCCAGCTCCTCCAGCGCACATCGAATCTGAAGCACATCCTCCATGTCCTTCTCCGTCATCTTCGCCACTTCTGCGCCTTTGCGCGGAATCGTGATAGCCAGCCCCTCCTGCTCCAGCATACGGATTGCCTCACGGATCGGGGTGCGGCTGACGCCGAGCCTGGAAGCCAGCTGAAGCTCCATAAGCCGCTCCCCCGGCTTTAAGTCGCCTTTTAAGATAGCGGCCCGCAAAGTCTGAAATACAACGTCGCGCAATGGCAGATATGCATCTGTCTGAAGTTCTAAATTATCTGTCATCCTCTATACCCCCCTTTCCATAAATTGCCTGTATGAAGAATACACTCTGTGACATACAGAAAAGCCCCTGCTTTTCTGATACTTTTGCTCCCGTCAGGAATAAATGCTGCAAATCCTTTTAACATTCCTCACCGACGGTTATTATGGATCTCCGACGTGTATACATTCTTTGCCAGCCCCGACTGCTTCAGCGCGTCATAAGCCCCGCGGATATCCTTCTCACTGTGATAAAGTCCGAAAACCGTCGGCCCGCTGCCGCTCATCATCGTGCCCAGGGCGCCATGTTCCTTCATCAGGCTCTTCAGTTCACGGATCACTGGAAACTCTTTTACCGTCACAGTCTCCAGAATATTCCCCATATTTTCCGCCACGCCCCGGAGGTTCTTCTTTTTGATATTCTCTATAATCGTATCAATATCCGGATGCTCTGTCCCCTCCGTCAGCTTCAGCTGCTCATACACATGCTTTGTTGACACGGAAACGCCGGGCTTCGCAATCAGAATGGGACACTTCGGCATAGGCGGCAGGGAAGTCAGCTTCTCCCCGATTCCCTCCGCCAGGGCTGTCCCCCGCATCACGCAGAAAGGGACATCCGCGCCAAGCTTTAAACCGAGCTCCATCAGCTTACTCTGCTTTAATCCCAGATTAAAAATCCGGTTCATTCCCACCAGCACCGCAGCCGCGTCCGAGCTTCCGCCCGCCATACCAGCCGCCACAGGAATAAATTTGTGCAGTGTAATCCGCACGCCTTCTTTAATCTTAAACTCGGTCTTCATTAATTTTGCCGCTTTGTATACCAGATTATTCTCATCCACCGGCAGATAAAACAGGTTCGTCTGTACATGAATCTGCGGAGACCGGGTCTTTTTAATCTCCACCCTGTCATATAAATGGATCGACTGCATCACCATACGCACTTCGTGATAGCCATCCTCCCGCTGTCCCACGACATCCAGACCCAGATTTATTTTTGCCAATGCCTTTAAACTGATTTCATCCATATTGCTCTCCCTATCGGAAACTCCCGCCAGCTGGTTTCCAGGCATATGCTTTTTTCATGCCGCCCCACGGAGTTTATTTCTTTATGTATTTTGTATACATTTATTGTACTATTTTAAATACAATCCGGGTATCTGTCAATCTATTTCTTACCCTTTGCCTGTGCCTTTCCCATAAATTTCTCGCTGTTAATAATAAAAAGCTCATGCGTCCCATCGCCGATCATTTCCGCATCATCCTCTGCAGTCC
>JAJBTR010000075.1 GCA_020860745.1 Lachnospiraceae bacterium
GTTAAATTCAGCATTTATCTTATGTTTAAAATTTCTTCATGAAACAACCCTGCGCACCCATGCTGTTTTTTAGTTACAGTTTCTGATTTTCTTCCGGCCGATTCGCCACAAAAACTCAGAATGAGTGCAGACACGGCACCCTGACAGACAGATAGAATTCCAGAAAACAATCCGCTGCCAACTGATATAGTGAAGATAGAATATCATAATTCTTGTACTAATGCAACTACAAATTCTAAATAGTTTCTTCTCGTTTCTTCTTAAGAAAAGATGAGCAGGCTTATCGCCTGCTCTTTCCAAATATCAATACCCTCTTATCTTAATCCCAGAATCTTCAAATCACCGCATACTTCCTGATAAACTCTATCGACTCCTCTGCTTTCGCCGGAATCGATCCATCCTCCATACCCCGCAGCACATCCTCGCCCAGAAACTCCAGTTCCTCTCCGCGCACGCCGAAACCCGATTCAAAGAATCCGTGCGGCATGCCTTCCATGCAGGTCATGTGAACCGGAACATCCGCCTCTGACAGCAGCTTACCGTATTTTTCTCCTTCTGCACGCAGGTTGTCATTCTCCGCCAGTACAATCACAGTATTCGGCATCCCTCTCAATTCTTCCACAGAAGCAAAGACCGGGGAAATAAGCGGCATTGTCGGATCATCGTCGCCGCAGTGCAGTTCATTGAACACATACATGATCGGGCCCTCCAGGCTTCCCTTGCCTTTTGACAGCGGATCCGTCGCCGAATCCACAAACGGATACATCAATACCTGATTTTTGAAAAACATATTCCCCTGCATATTGGCATACAGTGCCGTCCGGGTCGCCAGGGACGCTCCCGCGCTGCCGCCGATCAGAGAAATCTGCTCCGGGTCAAAGCCAAACTCATCCGCATGCTCCTTTAAATAAACCGCAGAGTCATAGCCGTCCGCCACTACGTCCCGCCACATATGGTGCGGAGACTTCCGGTAACCGACAGAAGCCACATTTACATGCAGTTTTTCGCTGATCGCTTTCCACATATAATCGTTCATCGCACAGCCGCCGAAGAGAAATCCTCCGCCGTAAAATCCAATAAACAGGGGTGCTTTCCCCTCCACCGGGTAATAGACCATATTCAGCGTCCTCCCATTAAGAAGCAGTTTGTGCCGTGTGCCGTCAATCTCCATCACACGGTTAGCCTCCTCCATCTTTTCAACTTCGCCCATCACTTCCTGCTTAATATTATCTACGATTTCGCGCATTTTCGCATCCATATCGCTTCTCCCTTTCTACTGCAATAACCTGTTCTGTTTTCCATATATTTCATGTAACTGCGTACCTCCTGCCGGTTCAGGCAAAGGATACCGATTTTCTTTATAACCCTGCGAAAGAATCCAGATTTATAAATATTTTTTACTGTTTATACTTTCTTCCCGGGGTCAATTGTTCCCGGGGTCAGACCCCGGGAACAATTTTGCTACTGTACTATCACATTCTTCTCTTCCTCAAGATTTGAGGTGTCCACCGCATACGCAATTCCCTCCGCACACTTCACGTCCACAAGGATCTCATTCTCCGTCTCCGTCACACTCACCTTAATCTCGCCGCTGGCCGACTGATACGTGCAGGTAAACTCATGCACGCTCTCCGGCAGATACGGGCGGATGGTGACCTCGCCAAATCCCGGCTTCTCCGGAATGATACCCGCGATACCGTTATAATACCACTCAATGATATGTCCCATCATGTCGTGGCAGTGGCTCCTGGGATTCTGCTCCCAATACTCGCCCAGCGTAGTTTCGCCGTCCAGGACAAATGCGTAGTAGCTGGGGTGATCTTCTTTTGTGATATATTTACAGATGATATCGTTCATGCCATATTTCCGCGCGGTCTGGATCACATAAGGAAGGCCGACCTCACCGCAGATAAAGGAACCGTCGCGCTCCAGCGTATAGCGGAACGCTTTGACGATATCCGCCTCTTTGTCCTCCGGTACCAAACCCCAGAACAGCGGAAGTGCCTGGGAAGCCTGCGTCATAAATAACTCATCCTTATGATCCCAGCATTTATAGCACCAGCAGCCAAGTTCTTCATTCTTTACCAGCAGCTTCGCGTTATAGTTATTTTTGATCTCCTCCGCGTCAGCATCCAGCTCTGTTTTCACATCCGTCTTTCCGAGAATCTCTGCAAACTTTGACAATGTCACTGCGTCAGCGTAGAGGAATGCCGTTTCGATATTGTCCCTGGCCAGGTCATTGCGGGGATTTCCCCAATCACCCAGACCGTAATTGATAAATCCCTCCTCGTTGACCCGGGTCTTTAAATGTGCCAGATAACGCGGCCCGGCATCAAAGTTATTCTCAATAATCTTCACATCGCCATAGAACAGATAATGCCAGTATGTGCCAAGGATACAGGTGCTGCCCCAGGGAATGATATCATAAAAGTCACCGAGTCCCGGAACCGGAATCACATTCGGAATATAACATGGAGCCTGCGCCGGCATCAGGCCGTCGCCGGGATAATACTTCCCGCCAGCCATATCGTTAAACCAGTCGTCCGCCGTATGCTGTCCATAGCGCATATCCTGCAGGAATTTCTCCCAAAGTTGCTTCCCGTCTTTCATATAAAAGATCGCGCTCGCCATCAGGTGGTTCGGCTCCTGCCACGCAAAACGCTCAATCGTCGGGCAGTCGGTGTGTACGCCAATCATGTTCGCCTCCACGGTCTTCTCAATCATGTCGTAGATCTGATTGTAGCGCTCGTCGTCACAAGTAAAGGAGCCGTCCGTCTTATACGCGCTGGTGACTGCATCCGCTCGCAGATTTCGAATTTCCGCCTCGCCAACACGTTCCACCGCCATATACCGCCCCGCAAAATATACGAATTTCATGCGGCAGTGTTCCCAGACGTCATCCGCTCCCACGATCGCGGTGATGCAGGAATCCACCAGAATCCAGTTTTTCGCAAACTGATCGACATCTCCGTCTTCCCCGAGCTTCTCCGCCGGGTAAATTTTTATCACATCGCCAGTTTTTCCCTTTATCTCAAAATCAAGCAGGCCGGACATATTCTGCCCGAAATCATAGATATCTCTGCCGTTGACCTGATGAAGCAGCGTACCCTCATAGGATTTGACCACCTTCACCGCCGGTTGGAACTGATCCTGCAGATCTCCCTTCGGAACATCCTTCTCATCGGCATAGGCAGCCTGTACCCACCCTGTATCGTCATACCCCGGCGCGTCCCAGCCGGGTACGTTCAGACGATTGTCAATCGTCTCGGAACCGTAAACATTGGTCATCACAGTGGGATGTTCTTTTACTTTAAAACTATCGTCCGCAACCAGCGTCTCCTCCGTTCCGTCCGCATAAACTACCGTCAGCTCCAACGCCAGTACCAGAGCCTTCGCATACGGCTTGTAGGGATTCGGATTGGGCGGCATAAATGCCGGAAGCCCAAAGGTATAATGCTCATCCATCTTGATATACCAGCCGTTTCCAATCTCTGCGCCGATCACATTTTCTCCCTGTACCAGCAAATCCGTCACATCAAATGTCACATACTGCACCAGCTTATTATAATCCGTCCAGGCCGGGTCCAGCTCATGATCTCCCACCTTCTTACCATTTACGTGAAAGATAAACTGCCCCAGGCCGCAGACTCTGGCGACTGCTGAAGTTACTTCCTTCTTAATGTAAATCTGTTTTCTTGCATAGAACGGCTTTGCCGTCCCATTTGTAATCCACCTGTCCAACATAATATTCTCCTTTCTATTAACGCGATCTGACATTCAGGCAATTCAAAAACAAACAGATCTGACCATCAGTCTGTTTGCGGACAATTCCTGATAAAAATGTCATCTATATTTATTTTTAAGTATAAACTTTGTGTTTGCAAAGAAAAAAGATAAAAATATGACATGACAATGGTAATTGACGACATCATCTCCGGCTTTTTTATACTCAGTTTTATTTTTATGGGTATTATCACGACATAAAATTGACATTTCAACCGGTATCCGTTATTATTAAAAGAAAAAAC
>JAJBTR010000282.1:0-1087 GCA_020860745.1 Lachnospiraceae bacterium
AAAACATAAATAGTTGTGTGAATTCCAGGAAGTCAAACACGAAAAATCGCAGAAAATTCGGAAATTTCAGATATATACTTGACAATTCTTGTCCAGTATCGTATAATGACCTCACAATTACAAGGAGCCAGTAAATGATGATTACCCGTGAAACTGATTATGCCCTGCGTCTGCTGCGATCGCTGACGGACGAAGAACTCCACCCGGCGCCCGAGAGTGCGGAAAAGGAACTGGTGCCGCAGGCTGTTTCTTACAAAATATTAAAGACACTGTCGAAAGCAGGATACATTCAGATTTTACGCGGCGCGGACGGCGGCTGCCGACTGGCAGCGGATTTGGAAAAAATAAGCCTCTATGACCTGATGATCGCGATGGGCGATAATTGCGGAATCAACCGCTGCATGGACAGTTCATATCAATGCCCCTGGCGGGAGAAGCACGAGATCTGCGAGGTTCACTGTAAGCTGGCAAAAATCCAGGAGATTATCACAGCGGAGCTGCAGGCACACAGTTTACAGGAATTACTTTACAGCAGTTAAACAACACAAGTTACAGGGATTCATTTACGACAGTTAAGCAACACAAGTCGAATGGATTAATTCATGCCAATTACGTTTTGCATATTGGACGTCAAATAATAACATACTTCTGACTTTGTAAACTGTATTTTTCATATAAGCAAATTTTTTTGGACGCAAATCGGATAATTTTTATCCAGTATATAACATCAACTCAAAGGAGGGACAAGGAATGCTGTTTCAAACGACACAAGACCACGAAGAACTGCGCAGACGAATCCGTACATTCGCCGAGGAGGAAGTAAAACCCCTGGCCTTTATGTTGGATCAAAACAACGAATTTCCCACAGAAGCGGTACAGAAGCTTGGCAAGCTTGGTCTGATGGGAATTCCCTACCCGACCGAGTATGGCGGTGCCGGGCTCGATGTATTGAGTTACGCTATCGCCGTGGAGGAGCTGGCCCGGGTGGACGGCGGCACAGGCGTCATCCTCTCCGCCCATGTATCACTGGGATCCTGGCCGATTTTCGCCTATGGGACAAAGGAACAGAAGAAGAAATATCTCGTCC
>JAJBTR010000282.1:1097-4004 GCA_020860745.1 Lachnospiraceae bacterium
CCTCTGGCAAAGGGAGAAAAGATTGGCGCTTTCGGCCTGACAGAGCCAAACGCCGGTTCGGACGCCGGCGGCACAGAGACCACGGCGGTCGATAAAGGCGACTACTACCTTTTAAATGGCGGCAAAATTTTCATCACAAACGCTCCAAAGGCGGACACCTATGTCGTCTTTGCCGTCACCACGCCGGACATCGGCACCAGAGGCATCTCCGCATTTATCGTGGAGAAAGGATGGAAAGGTTTCGAGTTCGGCGACCACTATGACAAGCTGGGCATCCGCTCCTCCTCCACCGCAGAACTGATTTTTAACGATGTAAAAGTCCCGAAGGAAAATCTCCTCGGAAAAGAGGGACAGGGATTTAAAATCGCCATGTCCACACTGGACGGCGGACGAATCGGCATCGCAGCACAGGCACTGGGCATCGCGCAGGGAGCTTTCGAACAGGCACTCGCCTATGCCAAAGAGCGCAACCAGTTCGGAAAGCCCATTGCGGCCCAGCAGGCGATTTCCTTTAAGCTGGCAGATATGGCGACAAAGCTGCGCTGCGCACGCTTCCTTGTCTACTCCGCAGCAGAGTTGAAAGAAAACCACGTACCCTACGGCACTGAATCCGCGATGGCGAAAATGTACGCCTCCGATATCGCCCTGGAAGTCACCAACGACGCGGTTCAGATCTTCGGCGGCACCGGCTACTTAAAAGGCATGGATGTGGAGCGGATGTACCGCGACGCCAAGATCACCACGATCTATGAGGGCACCAATGAGATTCAGCGTGTGGTTATCGCCTCCGCTCTGGTTGGAAAAATGCCGAAAGGCGGCGGCGGCAGCCGTGCCGTGGCGAAGAAACCGGCGCCGATCACGGGCGTCCGCAAAAAGCAGATTTACAAAGGAGACGCCGGGGAAAGCGTGAATTCCCTTGTTGCGGCGCTCACCAAAGACGGCTACGATTTTTCCATCGGAATACCCACAGATACCCCGATCCCGCAGGCGGAACGCGTCGTCTCCGCAGGAAAGGGCATCGGAACAAAAGAAAATATGAAGTTAATTGAGCAGCTGGCACAGGCGGCCGGAGCCGCCATCGGTTCCTCCCGTCCGGTAGCTGAAACCCTGAAATATGTACCGCTCGACCGCTATGTGGGCATGTCCGGGCAGAAATTTACCGGCAACCTCTACATCGCCTGCGGTATCTCCGGAGCGACACAGCACCTGAAAGGCATCAAGGACGCCTCCACCATCGTGGCAATCAACAAAAACGGCAACGCACCCATCTTCAAAAACTGTGACTACGGCATTGTGGGCGATGTCAATGAGGTGCTCCCGCTGCTGGCAGAGGCGCTGGGACTGGACGAGAAACAGCCCGCCCCGCCCATGGTGAAGATGAAGCGCCCGCAGGTGCCGAAGCCGGAACCCATTGGCAAGCGCTACGTCTGCGGCGGATGCGGCTACGAATATGTGCCGGAGCTGGGGGACGAGGACGCCGAGATTGCGCCCGGAACCCTGTTTGAACAGCTGCCGGAAGACTGGGTCTGCCCGGAATGTGCGGAAACCAAAGATCAGTTTATTGAAGCCTAGAGAGGAGGAAACATATGTATTGCGTGAGAGAAGTCACTGAAAATTTATATTGGGTCGGAGCCAACGATCACCGACTGACCCTGTTTGAAAATATTCACCCGATCCCCAGAGGCGTCAGCTACAACGCTTACCTCCTGCTGGATGAGCAGACTGTTCTGTTTGACACAGTAGACTGGTCCGCCTGTCGGCAGCTGCTGGAAAATATGGACTATCTCCTGCAGGGACGCCCGCTGGATTACCTTGTCATCAACCACATGGAACCCGACCACGGCGCCAGCATCGAGGAAATCCTCCTGCGCCACCCGAAGGTGAAAGTCATTTCCACAGAAAAATCTTTCATGTTCATGCGCCAGTTCGGTTTCAACGTAGATGAACACGAACTCATTGAAGTAAAAGAAGGTGATACCTACTGCTTCGGCGGCCATACCGTCACCTTCGTGGCCGCGCCCATGGTGCACTGGCCGGAAGCCATGGTGACCTTTGACATTACCAACGGCGTACTGTTTTCCGCAGACGCTTTCGGATCTTTCATCGCGCTGGACGGCAAATTGTTTGCTGACGAAGTAGACTTTGACCGTGACTGGATCGATGAGGCGCGCCGCTATCTCACCAACATCGTGGGAAAATACGGGCCGCATATCCAGCTGCTCCTGAAAAAAGCAGGCGGCATCCTGGATCAGATCAAATATATCTGCCCGCTCCACGGACCGGTATGGCGCAAAGACCTAATGTATTTTATTGAAAAATATGACAAGTGGAGCCGCTATGAGCCGGAAGTCGACGGCGTGATGATCGTCTACGCCTCCATGTACGGCAACACCGAGGCAGCCGCCCAGGCGCTGGCCGCAAAACTCTGCGAAAAAGGCATTACCAACACCGCAGTCTACGACGTGTCCAACACACACACCTCGTACCTGATCTCCGAGGCGTTTAAATACAGCCATATTGTACTGGCCTCTGTGACCTACAACCTCGGCATCTATCCGGTGATGCACAACCTGCTCATCGATATGAAAGCCTTAAATCTCCAGAACCGCACCTTCGCCATCGTCGAAAACGGTTCCTGGGCCTGCAAGTCCGGCGACCTGATGCAGAAATTCATCGACGAGGAGATGAAAAATATGACCGTGCTGAGCGAGAGAGTCAGCATGGCCTCCTCCTTAAACGGCGGCAAAGCGGCGGAACTGGAAGCTCTTGCCAACGCGCTGGTAGAGTCAGTGAATGCCAGACAGGATGGGTAAGCTTACATATTTGTAAAAAAGTCACTGACACTCACTTCCAAATTTGACCATCAGGATAACAATACCATTATCCTATTTCATCTGCCCACGAAAA
>JAJBTR010000320.1 GCA_020860745.1 Lachnospiraceae bacterium
AAAAAATGTTTTTTCTGTGATTGCGGAAAGGACAGTATTTGGAGAAGGAAAACAATAATTCACAGCATGAAGATGCGGCTCTGAAAGTCATGATGCAGTTCTTCGCGGATGAACTGCTCCCTTATTCTGGAATACCGGGAAAGGTGGTTCGTGCGGCGCAGACGGAGACCGTACAGCTGAAGCTGTACAAATCCTATGAGGATTTTAACCTGGTCATGGAAAATGGGAGTTGGAAACATTTTGAGTTTCAGAGCACGAATGGGGGAAAGAGGGATCTGAAGCGATTCCGCGCCTATGGGGCAAACCTGAGCTATCAGCATGATGTTTCGGTTACGACCTATGTATTGTTCTCCGGTAAGATCAAAACACCGGTGACCTCATTTACGGAAGGGTTCCATACATATCAGGTGTGCCCCATTATCATGCAGGACAGAAATGCTGACCAGATTATCCTGACGTTGCGGTCTAAAATGAACGCCGGAAAGCTGCTGACAAAGAGCGACCTGGTTCCGCTTGCCCTGCTTCCGCTGATGGGCGGGGAACTGGAGCAGAAAGACCGGATCCTGGAGTCTCTCGCTATCATCCGCAAAGCAAGAAATGACTTTGCGGATCAGGACTGTATCGACAAACTGGAGGCGGTGATCTACACGATGGCGGAGAAATTTTTAGAAAATCTGGATATGGAAGATGTGAGGAAAGGAGTTGCTATGACGAGATTAGGTCAAATGCTGATTGAAGAAGGTATGGAGAAAGGTCGTGAAGAAGGCCGTGTGGAAGGTCGTGAAGAAAGCCGCGGCAGGATTAACTCGTTAACCCTGAAGCTGGCGGAGCTTGGCCGGATGAATGACATTACCCGGGCAGCAAAAGACAGACCTTATCAGGAGGAACTGCTCCGGGAGTTTGGTTTATAATTGGTTTATATTGGTTTATAATTATTCTGATTTTATTTGACTTTTCGTGTTTTTCATGATATTCTTTTTCCCGGACGTGACCGTTACGCAAAGAAAAACGTGCAAACCAACAGGCTTGCACGTTTTTTTGCGTCGATAACCTCTATGTGCGCTGCAAAATTTTCGAACCCTAAAAAAGACGACATTCATAACACTTAAAAATAAATCTTATCCACGAGGAGGTTAACCATGAACAGCACAAACAAAATGGCAACCATGAAAATGTCAAAACTCATTTTCAACATGTCACTGCCGCTGATGATCTCACTGCTGGTACAATCACTGTACAATATTGTGGACAGCATTTTCGTGGCCAGAATCAGCGAATCCGCGCTGACTGCCACATCGCTGGCCTATCCGATCCAGCTTCTGATGATTGCCGTATCCGTCGGTACCAGCGTCGGCATCAATGCTCTGCTCTCCCGAAGTGTAGGCGCGAAAGAATATGAAATGACCGCCAACGCTGCCGCCACAGGTGTGCTTCTCGCCATCGCAGGGACATTGGTTTTCCTGATCCTGGGAATTTTCTTCCCTGACCGGTTTGCCGCACTGTTTACGGATGACGAAACAATCGCACTTTACTGCGGCCAGTACCTGCGCATCTGCATGATTTTCTGCCTCGGGACATTTATCAGTACTATGTATCAGCGTTTCCTGCAATCTGTGGGATACACATTCGAGAGCATGCTGTCGCTGATTGCGGGTGCTGTGACCAATCTGGTTCTTGACCCCATCTTAATCTTTGGCTTCTTAGGCGCCCCGGCACTGGGAATCCGCGGTGCAGCCATCGCAACCGTGATCGGACAATGGGTATCCGCAGGCACCGCCATTTTGCTCAACCGCTTTCGCAATCCTTTCATTCGGGTAAAGTTTTCCGGTTACCGGCCGGACAAACGAGTATTTCAGCAAATCTATAAAGTCGGACTTCCCACCATCGTCATGCAGGCCATCGGGAGCGTTATGGTGACGGCAGCCAATGCTATCCTCATGCCGTTTTCTCCCACAGCCGTGGCATTTTTCGGCGTATATTATAAACTGCAGAACTTCCTCTTCATGCCGATGAACGGTCTGGGGCAGGCGGCAATCCCCATCGTCGGTTATAACTTCGGCGCAAAAAACCCGGAGCGCATCCGTCAGCTCTACCGGAATATCCTGCCCATCGCTATCGTGTTTTCCCTGGCGGCTACTGTGATTTTCCTGGCGTTGCCCGGACCTCTCCTGTCACTGTTTTCCGCCAGCGAAGAGATGCTGGCGCTCGGAATCCCGGCACTGCGCATCATCTCCGTGACCTTCGTGTTCGCCTCAGTCACCATGGTACTCGGATATTCCGCTTCCGGCATGGGAAACGGAGTCGTCAATATGCTTGGAACAGCCATCCGGCAGCTTATCCTTCTGATACCGGCACTTTACCTTTTTTCACGATTCTTTGGTATTTCGCACGCATGGTATGCGTTCTGGATTGCAGAGACAGTCGCGGTGGTGTATGCATCCATCGCTACAACACGTGAATTGAAGAAGGAAAATATTATAATTACACATAAACCATGACACAAATAAACCGAAATATTATCGCATTTTTTAGCCTTTGGCTCTTCTCGTTACAGCCGCCGGTTTCCCTGGTCGTGACTCCGGCTTTCCTGGTCTTTAACCGGGGAGAGGAATTTGCCCCGGAGCTTCACATCCTGCTAACCCCGGGGGGTTGACACAACCCTGCGATCCGCTTTCCAAAACCTTCACATCAGGCAGAGTAACTTTCTGCTATAGTTGGAATATAAAAAAATGTTTTTTCTGTGATTGCGGAAAGGACAGTATTTGGAGAAGGAAAACAATAATTCACAGCATGAAGATGCGGCTCTGAAAGTCATGATGCAGTTCTTCGCGGATGAACTGCTCCCTTATTCTGGAATACCGGGAAAGGTGGTTCGTGCGGCGCAGACGGAGACCGTACAGCTGAAGCTGTACAAATCCTATGAGGATTTTAACCTGGTCATGGAAAATGGGAGTTGGAAACATTTTGAGTTTCAGAGCACGAATGGGGGAAAGAGGGATCTGAAGCGATTCCGCGCCTATGGGGCAAACCTGAGCTATCAGCATGATGTTTCGGTTACGACCTATGTATTGTTCTCCGGTAAGATCAAAACACCGGTGACCTCATTTACGGAAGGGTTCCATACATATCAGGTGTGCCCCATTATCATGCAGGACAGAAATGCTCCGGGAGTTTGGATTAGAATTATTCTGGTATCATTTGTCTTTTCGCATATTTCATGATATTCCTTTTCCCGGACGCGACCGCTTCGCAAGGAAAACGTGCAAACCGACAGGCTTGCACGTTTTCTGCTCTGATATCATCTATGCACACTGCGTTACAATTCCAGAACAGGTACAACGGAAGATTAAACCGAAAGACAAAATCTATCTCTGATTTTCACCCTCACACCACTGCCTCACAGATTACCTTACCGTTCATCTCAATCGTCTTAATTCCAACCAAACATTCTTTATTCTTATTAAAGCAGAAGCTGATCAGCCATCCTTTCGGCAGATTGTACCGCTCCAGATATCCGCAAAGCTGCTCCCGCCCTGTTTCCTCATAAGACTCTCCATGCCATATTTTTGCCTCGACAATATATTGATTGGCGTGATAATCTATAATAATATCTGTTCTGGTACTGTCCGCTGTCTCGGACTCCTGATAATAATTCCCATCCCCATTAATAACAGGTTTCAAATAACTCAAAAATATTAATCTTGCATCATTTTCCAGAAAATTCCTGGAACGTGTCCCATAGATTTCCCTATAATGAATGGCAAACCGTTCCACAATCAGATCCATATTAAGCGCCTCAGCCGTTTTCAACTGAAAACGCTCTGCCCCTGCCAGGCGAAAAATTTCAGACTGAGACTGCTCCTGTATCAGCTTATTGCAGATCCTGGTTTCAAAAATACGGTTAGAAATAACAACTCTTCCATCAGATTCTCGAAACCATCCAAACGAAACGCCCAATTGAATCAGCGAATCATCTATTGTAAAC
>JAJBTR010000199.1 GCA_020860745.1 Lachnospiraceae bacterium
AATGTTTCCGGCACAGTGGGGAAGTTTACAAGCGAGGCAGTGATTGCGTCCTGTCCGAGTTTTGGACGTTCAGCAGTTATGGCAGCAATAAAACGCCTTGTAGAGGAGAAAGAAATTATTAAAATTGGGACAGGAAGAGCCACTTGCTATGTCAGAACGGATTCCTCTGACGAGGATTATTTTATTCAGCCCAACTAAAATAGTGGTTGGGTGACTGAAAAGATTTTTGAAAATGATGTTTTCGTCCACTTTGTTGATTTTTCGTCCAAAACAGGGTGGGAAATGGATGAAAAACAGGTGAGGTGGACGAAAAATGTTGGAAATAAAGAAGATTATGGAAGCTGTGTCCTAAGTTCGAGATAAATATAGCATTCAATATGTCGTTTTCGAAAAAGTACCTGTAAAAACATTGAATTCCCCATAGAAGATGTGATAGTATAAATATCAGGTTGGTTACAAACGGAAAGGCGGGAATCAATAAGAAAATGGTTTCCGGACAGGTATAAAGAAAAGATGAAATTAGGAATCGTTGGTCTTCCGAACGTAGGAAAAAGCACATTATTTAACTCTCTGACTAAGGCCGGCGCGGAGTCGGCGAATTATCCGTTCTGCACGATTGACCCAAATGTCGGCGTTGTGGCAGTGCCGGATGAGAGGATCCGTCTGCTCGGTGAATTGTATCATTCGAAAAAAGTGACTCCGGCTGTCATTGAGTTTGTGGATATTGCCGGATTGGTGAAGGGTGCCAGCAAGGGCGAGGGACTGGGCAACCAGTTTCTGGCCAATATCCGGGAGGTGGACGCGATTGTCCACGTTGTTCGTTGTTTTGAAGATCCCAATGTGGTCCATGTGGACGGCAGTGTAAACCCGGTGCGCGATATTGAGACAATCAATCTGGAACTGATTTTTTCAGATCTTGAAATCCTGGAACGGCGTCTGGCAAAGGTAGGCCGTACCGCCCGCATGGATAAGAAGGCTGCCCGCGAGGAGGATCTGCTTAAACGGATTAAGGATCATCTGGAGGAGGGAAAACCGGCGAAAATCTTTGACCTGGGCGAGGACGATGACGATCAGGAATGGTTTGCCTCATACAATTTACTAACGGCAAAGCCGGTGATCTATGCGGCGAATGTTTCTGAGGATGATCTGTCTGACGATGGCGCTTCCAATGCATTGGTGCAGTCAGTGCGCGAATTGGCAACGAAGGAAGGCAGTGAGGTCTTTGCCCTCTGTGCCAGCATTGAGGCGGAGATGGCGGAGCTGGAGGATGAGGAGCGCGACCTGTTTCTGGAAGAACTTGGGATTACACAGTCCGGTCTGGACAAGCTGATCCAGGCGAGCTACAGCCTGCTTGGTCTGATGAGTTTCCTGACTGCGGGGGAGGACGAGTGCCGTGCCTGGACGATTAAAAAGGGTACGAAGGCGCCGCAGGCTGCGGGGAAGATTCATACGGATTTTGAGCGGGGATTTATCCGTGCGGAGGTAGTGAATTATAAAAATCTGCTGGAGTGCGGTTCCCTGGCGGCAGCCAGAGAAAAAGGCCTGGTCGGGCTGGAAGGAAAGGAATATGTGGTACAGGATGGGGATGTGATTCTGTTTCGATTTAACGTGTAGCACCAGGGTCTGAAAATTTTACAAATTTTATCTTAGGAGAAGTGACTTATGAAGATTGTGATTGCGAACGACCACGCGGCGGTGGATATGAAGTTTGAAATTAAGGAGTATCTGGAGAGCCTGGGTCACGAAGTGATTGATGTCGGCGCGCAGGATAAGACGAGCTGTCATTATCCGGAGTTTGGCGCAAAGGCCGGCCGGATGGTAGCCGGCGGCGAAGTGGACGGCGGTGTTCTGATCTGCGGTACCGGCGTGGGGATTTCCATTGCTGCAAACAAGATTAAAGGAGTTCGTGCGGCGGTCTGCTCCGAGCCGGTAACGGCGCGGCTGGTGAAAGAGCACAACCATGCAAATATGATTGCTTTTGGCGAGCGGATTGTCGGGATCGAGACGGCGAAGGCTATTATTGACGCCTGGCTTGGCGCTGAGTGCATGGGCGGACGTCATCAGCTCCGGGCGGATATGCTGGATGAGCTTTAAATTAGTTATTGTCGACATGAATTCATGCCGGGTATATCGTACGATATATGATATGAAATACCGATGAATTGCCATGTCGATGAATTGCCATGTAAAAAATATGCTTGAAATCTATACCTGTTTCATATAGAATAGGTAAGAGTGAGGCTATCGCGAAAATAGAGATAATCGTGTGTCTGTAATGTGTTTGGTGCAGATACACTATAATCGAAAGATACAAGGAGGATTTGTGAGATGGCAGATGCAGGTAGTGTAATCAAGAAAGGTGTTACGATTGAGCTGGAGGGCAAGGTTTATCGTGTGGAGGATTTCCAGCACGTGAAGCCGGGCAAGGGCGCAGCATTTATCCGCACCAAGTTAAAAGACGTGATCAACGGCGGCGTGGTGGAGAAGTCTTTCCGTCCTGCGGAGAATGTAGACACCGCCCATGTAGAGAGAACGGTGAAGCAGTATCTGTACAATGACGATGATTTTTATTATTTTATGGATACCGAGACCTATGAGCAGGTGGACCTGCCCCGTGACAGCGTGGATGATGAGATGAAGTTTGTGAAGGAGAATGAGAATGTCAACATGTTCTCTCACAATGGCAAGATTTTCGCGGTGGAGCCGCCTCTGTTTGTAGAGTTGGAGATCACCGACACGGAGCCGGGCTTCAAGGGCAATACTGCTACCGGCACCTACAAGCCCGCTACGGTTGAGACCGGAGCGCAGGTACAGGTACCGCTGTTTGTTAACCTGGGCGATGTGATCAAGATTGACACACGAACCGGTGAGTATCTTTCCCGCGTATAGTCGAAAAACAAACAGAGTTCTTTGCTGTGTCAGACGTGAAGCAATTACTTTTGTATATGTGATGCGGAAAGCTGAGTGCAATAACTATTCGCATTCATTTCATCGATGATTTACAGCGACGGAGGACCGGATACAGAGCCAGGATATCGCAGACGCAAAAATCTGACTGACCAGCATACCCCATAGATATGCTTTTAATCCGATGACGGGGATGCCGAGCCAGATAAATGCGATGCGGATCGCGGAGGATGCGAGATTGATCAGCAGCGTGGTGGCGGCGCGTCCGAGCCCGTGTAGTACGCTTCCCAGAGTGCTTCCGAGGAAGACGAAGGGACAGATCCAGCAGAGGGTCTTTAAGTAGACTCCGGCCAGTGTGTTGTGGAAGAGGCGGATGCCGATCCATTCTCCCATTCCGAGAAAAGCGAAGATGCAGAGAAAACCAAGGATCGTGCATAGCTGTACCGTCTGCCGAACCGCTTTATTTACAAGGGCAGTGTTTCCCTGAGCGGATGCGCCGGATATGGCCGGGAGAAGCATCACGGCCAGAGAGTTGCTGATGACCGCCGGGAACATAATCGTGGAAAAGACCATGCCGGTCAGAATGCCGTATACACTCAGAGCATCGGAGGCAGTGTAGCCGAATGTCTGCAGTGAGAGCGGGATCAGCAGCGCTTCCAGGGCGGAGAAAATGCTGCCGGCCAGACGATTGAAAGTCAGCGGTATGGACAGGGAACATAAATTTTTGTAGATTTTCCATAGAGACAGTGTGTTTTGCGAAGAAATATGCTGTCTTTTCTTTTTTTATACGAGTATTCCTTTTTATATAAGCATTTCCGGATAGGAAGTTTCGGTTTTCTTTGATGCGTTGCAGAAGAGGGCTTGTTTTTTTCGATAAAAATATCGGAACTGTGGCCGGATGCAGCATATTCTTTCGTCTTTGTTCTGAATGAGGAGAGCGAAAGCGCCGTAATACAATAGCATGCCGAACCGACTTCCCCGATCAGAATTCCCCAGACCGCGTCGGAGGCGGATGGCGTCCGTCCCTGTTCCAACGCAATCTGCATCAGAAGCCAGACCCCCCAATAC
>JAJBTR010000261.1 GCA_020860745.1 Lachnospiraceae bacterium
TTTACATCCCAAATTATATTTGATGCACTTAATTATGAAAAGTACATTATTATTTGATAGGTACTATCTTATTTAATAGTATTGGAGACTCATTATGAAAGATTACAGTGATTCAGTAGAAAACTGCCCTATTGCTGACGTTCAGAAAATTATACATGGCAAATGGACAATGGTTATTATTTACTTTTTAAGCAACCAGACATTACGTTTTAGTGAATTAAGGCGTAAATTGCCAAATATCACTGAAGCGAATTTAACCAAGGAATTGAGAACACTTGAACAATATGGCCTCGTTCACAGAGAAGTATATCGGGAAGTTCCGCCAAAGGTTGAATACTCCCTTACCCCCTATTGGGGAAGAATTTATTCCTGTTCTTGAAGAATTAGAAAAATGGGCAATAGAATATAATGAGCGCAAGTGAGTCAACGTGCTTGCACGATTGACGAACGGCGAAATGCAATCATGAATCACAGATTCATGATATAATGAGCGCAAGCAATGAGCCGTGCAGCAGAGTGCAGATAGGCAGACACGTCGCGCTTGCTTGTAAGGGGATGCCCTTTCATCGGCGTCTGCTTCCCATCATTTGGAATCACCGCCGGTGCAAGCCTCTTCTGCACAAAGTCCCGCGCGTGGGAGCGGATGGTATCCATCCCTTTCTCTTTCACATAGACCCGATCGTTGGAATTGAGGGAAAAACTGCTACGGAATTTTGACATTGCAAGCCGTGCAAACAGGTTGTCGCCATATGAGATATCCGATTCCGCAACTTTCAGCTGCTCCCTCTCCTGATCAGACATCCTGTAAACAACGCCGCTTTTGCCGCGTGTGTTGTTCGCTTTTCCCGATGGCACTCCTCCGTTCGGATTCGAAGCTGCCGGTATCTCCTGCAGGCGTTCCGCCAGCTTTGTATTTCTCGCGGTGGTTGTCTCATTGCGGACGGCATAGGCAACCGCTTTTTTCTCGCCGATCAATACAAGGATTTTCTTTGCCCGTGTGACGCCGGTGTAAAGAAGGTTCCTCTGCAGCATGACATAGTGGCTCATGGTAAACGGCATGACGACAATCGGATACTCAGAACCCTGTGCCTTATGTATTGTTGTGGCGTAGGCAAGCACCAGCTCATCCAGCTCCGTCACGTCATAGACCACTTCCCTGCCGTCAAAATCCACCGTCAGCTCCGTGTCTTCCGTATCCACCCGGACGATAATTCCGATATCGCCGTTAAACACGTCCTTGTCGTAATCGTTCCGAATCTGCATCACTTTATCGCGGAGCCGGTACTGCGTGCCGCCGCGCCACAGATAAATCCCAGATGGGTTCAGGGCTTCCTGCAGAAGCTGGTTTAAGTTTGCCGCCCCGCAGATTCCCCGCTGCATGGGCGTGAGCACCTGGATATCCCGCTGTTCCTGCCAGCCTTTCTTAATCCGCTCTACCCGCTTTTTCCCGATCCCTTCCACCTGAATCAGGCTATCCGGGTCTGTCTCAATAACCTCCAGTGTGTCCTTGCCGAACTTCTGCACGATACGTTTCGCAAACTTCGGGCCGACGCCTTTGATCAGGCCGCTCCCGAGATATTTTTCAATCCCGTATGTCGTCGCGGGAAGGGTCTCCTCCCATTTTTCTGCAGAGAACTGCCTGCCGAACTTCCGGTCAACCCGTCACTGCCCCTCCATCGTCAGGACGGAGCCGACATGAACATCCGGCATATTTCCCACTACAGTTACCAGATCATTGTATCCCTTTGCGCGGCATTTGATCACGGAAAACCCATTCATCTCATTTTGATATGTAATTCGCTCCACGACACAGCGAAGATGATCCATGATAAACCTCCATGCGCCGTTTCAGCGCACTATCAATTCATGAAAGCTCCGGGCGGCGCTGTCGGCATCCCTGATTTTATGCCTTTGCTACCGCAAAGGCGGAACTATTATGGTAATCAGTCCTCTGTCTTCCTGCTATTTAAATACTCATTATACACCGCATTGCTGTGTTCCAGCTGTTTCTTCTGCATAATCATATTCCGGTCACTCAAAATCGCCAGCATCTCATCCACAATCTCTCCCTCCGGAAGCTCACTATAATGGGAAAGATAAAATATCATTCTCTGTGCCGTAAAGTCCGTGTTCAGGTTCTGCGTGACCAGATCACAAAATCTTTCCTGGTATCCCCTGTCCAACAGCTTCTGATATAATTCCTGACTTATCTTTGACTTTGGTTTCATAAAACACACCCGCTTTTATTATCTTTAGCGTCTCCGCTCCTGCGCTCGCAAAAGCCACACAATCCCTTTCACAAGCCGTGCATCTACATCCGCAAAATGCCCTCTCTTGTTCCACTGCAAAACTGTCTTTTTTACAGCCGGATTTTTCTTCAGCAACTCATATGTTTCTCTCGTACAGTCACCGACCGTTGACATCAACGGATTTTTTGTCCGCTCTTCTTTACTCCCAAGGCTCAGATAGATATATGCATCTCTCATCAATTTCTTGCTTCGGATATGCTCCATCCAGCCGTCAATCCATAAGGATCCGGAGCAAGATGCAGCTCCATCAAATACATCTGATTCCAGAAGTGCCCAGAGTGAAAAGAGCCCGGAAAGTGAATATCCCGCTATATATTGGCGCGCATCTTTCGGAATAAACCCGCCCACTTTTAACTCCGGGATACATTTCTCCACCAGCCAGGTGCATGTCTTCGAACCTCTGCCTCCAAATGCCTCATCTCCAAAAGCAGGTCTCGCAGGCCACGGCGAAAGTTGAGAATTCCAATCAGATATTTCAAATACGATCAGGTTATATTCCATGTCCTCGGCTTCTTTTTCCAGAAGTTCATCCAGCCGATCCGCATCTCCGCCTGTTCTTGCAGATTCTCCCACATAGATACAGGCACCGCAGTCACCATGATGATATAAATTCACCCGGACTCCTTCAATCTGCATTGTCACACGCTACACCTCACATACCTGCGTTTTCAATTCTAATCTGGCACGCCTCCATTGCTGCCAAAGCGTTCTTATGGCTTTCCGGCGTGACGCCCGCACAACAACCGGCATCCACGCTGATCGGAACCTCCGGAAGCGCCGCCTTGAGCAGCAACGCATTTGAGATGACACAGATATCTGTACAAAGACCAATGAGCTGTACTTCCTCCAGAGTGGAAAGTCCGGCTGCATACTGTGCAAGTTCCATCGAGCCAAATGTCACTTTATCAAATATCCTGCTGTCTTCCACCGGAAGCTCCGAAACAATCTCCCATCCCGGCGTACCTTTTACGCAGTGAATCACCGGCAGATTCTTCCCTTCCTGCGTTTCCAGATAGCCCTCTGTATGGGTATCACGGGTAAATACGACCGTCCAGCCTTCTGCTCTGCATTTCAAAATTTTGTCTCGCACTTTCGGGACAATCGACACAGCCTCCGCCGTTCCGAGTGCTCCATCCACAAAATCTTTCTGCATATCAACAACAACCAATAACTTCATTTCCATCTACGCGGCTGAATGAATTTTTCTCTTTCAGCGCATTCCATTCATAAAAATGCTTTGCCAGAATCACCGCACGGTGATATCGAATTCCGTTCTGAAACAGCTTTTTCTCCTGCACAGATTCTGCCCGCGCATTGAAGATTACACCGGACTTCTGGTATCCAGGGTAACCCCACCGCTGACAGGACAGTTTCAGCCCATTCCTGCTACCGGTAATCACCGGTGCCGGATCAGTCGGATGGATATCCTTAGAAAAATCCATCGCTGGAATTCTCCGATCCACTTCTGTTACAAATTTCCGGGCTTCCAATACGGAATCCAGATCAATATAAAACACACCGCACATATCTGTCTATCCTATCGCGACTTTCTGAATCACCTGATTATATAGCTGTTCAGTCTCGGCATCAAAAGCAACCAATATTACTTCAAAATCCTCGC
>JAJBTR010000201.1:0-1489 GCA_020860745.1 Lachnospiraceae bacterium
AAATATTACAAAATACCGACATTCCGATCTATCGCCAGATCGCGGATCAGTTTAAAAACGACATCCTGTCCGGGAAGCTTCCGCAGGGCGAGTACCTTCCCTCCATACGGGGACTGGCAAAGGAGCTGCGGATCAGCGTCATCACCACTATGAAAGCTTATGAGCAGTCGGAAGCAGAGGGACTGGTCGCAGCCGTACAGGGCAAAGGCTTTTATGTCAACGCCCAGGACAGCCAGATGCTGCGGGAGCAGTACCTGCGAAGGGTGGAGGCTGCGCTGACGGAGGCCATCACAGCTGCGAAGATAGCAGGGATGAGTAAAGCGGAACTCACAGAGACATTGCAGACCCTGCTTCAGATGGAAGAGGATGTCTAAACTACCGGAAACGTTTTGGTATCATACAGTAAGAAACTTTCTTAAGCAATAAGAAAACACTGTAAATCGAGGGGAGATTATGAAATGGAAAATTTAAACTACGTGATAGAATGCGAAAACATCCGAAAGAATTTCCGAAAATTCGTCCTGGACATCCCCGAATTAAAAATTCCCCGGGGATTTGCCACGGCACTCATCGGAGAGAACGGCGCGGGTAAAACCACACTGTTAAACATCCTCTCCGGCATCCGCCTGGATTACAAGGGAAGCATCCGCTATTTTGAACAATATTCCGATAAAGACCGGGAAAATAACCCCCTTATCAAAGAACAGATCGGCTACACTGGACCCGGCTCCTATTATCTTCCCCGCTGGATCCGCTGATGCGGACGCGCCTCTGCGAGATTATCCGTGATTACCTGGCGGAGGATGAGGGAAACCGCAGCGTCTTCTTTTCCACACACAACGTCTTGCCTTTGAAGCAATTGCTCCGGTCAGCACCATCACCATGATGCAGAGTTTTCTGCTCTCCGGGATTATAGCAGCGCTATTAATCATTTTCTGGCCATTCACCTATAAATACTACGTTGTCTCTATCATCGCTATTGGCTGTATTGCGTTCTTTTTTATAAAGAGTTCATTTACACTCAGCGACCCGGCCAACAGCCGCCTCTTTGCCTCCATCCATCTGCCAGCCTCGCCCGCAATCTGTATCGCAATCGCCTATGCCGCTTGTACATAATCAATCACAGTCACTGTTATTTCACTGGAAATTCTTTGAATGCCATTTAAAATAGATTCGATTTTCTTTGCGACCGTATTGCTGAAATACTCTTCTCCACACTGAGTACACTTTTCACAGGGTACATTTTTAATTACCACAACATAATTGCCAATTTTTTCAACATAATCTGTTACATCCGTTTTTAAATTTCCACCACAAAAAACGCACATAAAATCATCGCTCCTTTCTTGTTTCCATATCAGATTCCCATTCATTTATATCTGGATAATAAGCAGTAATTGAATAAATATAATAACCATCACAACCCACAACCACATGCAATGCACAAATATCCGTTATCCATCCAAGTATAAGACAGCTTGGTGTCGGG
>JAJBTR010000201.1:1499-3924 GCA_020860745.1 Lachnospiraceae bacterium
TTCATCAGGATACTGTCTGATAATCTTTCCAGACATAATACATTTTTCAAAATCATCTGTAGTAATACTTCTTTCACGAAGACGTTTTAAAGCATGTCGAGGCCATCTTATTTTTCCATCTGAACACAATGTGCGCAAAACAGCTATATTCAACTCCTCATTACACATATACTTTTCCTTCCCTTATTATATACTACATACTACCAATGTTTTATTTCATAATATACCAAATTATTACTTTGCTGTAAAATAAATCACCTGATACCTCCTGGCAACCTCCTCCAGCAGCCGCATTCCGCCCGCCGTCTTCTCCGCATCCAGGTTTACAAAAGGATCATCCAGAATCAGGAAAGGCCGCTCTGTCTGATACATGGCGTCCACCAGCGCCAGACGCAGACACAAACCAATCAGATCCTGATAGCCCCGGCTGAGATAGGCGGTCTCCCGCTGCATTCCCTCTTCCTCAACGGTAATCTGTGTGTTCGCGTCCATATGATACCGGTCCGCCGCGGTGCCGGATGTACCGACGATCACCTGGTAGTATCGGGAAAAGCTGTGCGTCAACGGCTCCATATAGCGGGCCGTCAGGGTCTCTTTTGCTTTCATCAGATACTCCTGCGCTTTCTGTACCTGCCGATACTGCTGCCGCAGCACCTTTACTTCTTCCTGCTCCCCGGACAACAGTTCCTTTGTCTCCATCCAGCTGTCATACTTTTCCCGAAGAGAATCCAGCTGTGTGCCATAAATATCCAACTGTTTTCTGACAGAATCCGCTTCCCGCTCCAGTTCCTGCTGCTGCCGGTTTAATTCTTCCAGAGCAGGAAGGGACTTCTCCGCCTCTGTCACTGTCAGCAGAGTCTTCTCATTCTGCGCCTCAAACCCCCGCTTTTTTAACCGGGCAGCTTCCATATCCTGCTTTGCCTGCTGCCACCGGATTCTCTGCTGCCAGATCAGCTGCAGCTGCTCCCGGGGATTGTCCGGAAACGGAAATGCCAGCTTCTGAAAAGCCAACGCCAGCTCTGACCGTTTTTTCTCATACTGTTCCAGGTATGTCTGATAATCCTGATTCCTCTTTTCCAGAGATTTCAATTGTTTTTGTCTCTGCGCACGCTCGTCCGCAAGGCGTTTGACCTCCCACTTCCGGCGCTCTTCCTCTGTCTGTCTGCGTTGCTCTTCTTCCCATCTGCGGCGCTCCTCCTCTGCCTGCCGGACACGCTCCGCTTCCTCCCGCTCACGTCTTAGGGTCTCCTCGCGGCGGAACTGCTCTTCCCGTCTGATCTGCTCCTCCCTGGCACGATGCTGACCTGTGATTACCCCGACAACCAGCAATAGAACACCAACTGCCGCCAGAATTGCAGCTAAAATCAGAAAACCACGACCGGAATTCCCATTTAAAAACAAAAAGACAATACCGGCAATCAGAAACAAAGCGCCGGCGGCAATCTGTCCGTAATTCCCGCTATTAACGGAAGAGCCGGTGACTGTCTCAGAATCTGTATCATTCTGTAAGGATTGAGACTTTGTCGCGGTTCCTGTTTCATTCCGCAGGGATTGAGACTTTGTCGCGATCCCTGTTTCATTCCGCAGGGATTGAGACTTTGTCACGGTCTCTGTTTCATTCCACAGGGATTGAGACTTTGCCACAGTATCTGTTTCATTCCGCAGGGGTTGAGATTTTGCCAAGGTGTCTGCTTTGCCTTCCATCTCTTCCCCATATGGACTTCGGGTTTCACTTGATTCCCGCTCCGGCTCCGCTCTCAGCTCCCGCATCTGCTCCTGCTCTTCCTCCGTCAAACGGCAGATCCGTGCGCCCTCGGCCGCCCGGTCCATCCCGTCGCATACCGCCAGATAAGAACGCAGTTCTTCCTCAGCCGGAATCTCTCCCGGGAAGACAGCTCCCGCCTGCCGATATGCCGCTTCTTTTTCCTCACAATCCGCGCAGAGCTGGTCGTAAGCCGCCCGCTTTGTCTGTACATCCCGGGCACGGCTCGCCTGACGCTGCAGGACAAAAATCTCCTCCTGCTGCGCACGCAGATTATCCAAGCGTTCCCGCTCCTGCCCGGCCAGACTCTCATATTGCTGAATCGTCTCCTCCAGGGAAGCATTCTGCGACACCTCAGTCTGCAGTTTCGTCACACGCTCATTCTTCCGATAGATTTCTCCTGTTTTTCTCCTCGGATTCAGTCGGTTTAAGACCTCCTGCAGAGCGCCGGCAGCTTTCTCATAACAATCCAGGTCATTCATATTATCCGTGATATTCCCCAAACGGGCATTGATACCGTCCGTTGTGCCGGTCACGCAGTCATTCTGTCCGATAAACACCGTCCGTTGAAATGACTCGCTGTTGATCCGAAACAGCTCTTCCCCCAGCTTTTCCGAAAAATACGTGCTGATTAAATTCGTCTGCGCATCGCTGAGTTCAAAG
>JAJBTR010000174.1 GCA_020860745.1 Lachnospiraceae bacterium
ATCAGAAAGCAGGCGTATATGATCAGAGGTTTTATCCGGATACAGGGGAACCGCTCGGCCAGAATGCAGGCGGTATGGGTCAGCGCAGATTTGATCCGATGACGGGCGAGATGATGGATGATGATATCCCGATGTTTGATCCGGATACGGGTGAGCCGCTGAATGGAGGCGGAGGCAGGAAATTTGCTTTCAAAAAGTGGATGATCGCGATTCCCGTCGCCGCGGTGGTCGTGGTAGCCGGTGTCGGTCTGGTGAAAGGCGGCGTGCTGGTCGGTAAATCCGGAAAGGTGGCGGTAGCTGCTGCCAAAACATTCAGCGAAGCGCCTGCTATTGTGGAGGATTTAAAATCTTTCTCTGTACTGGGGGAGGATACGTATACAGTTACCGTGAACGTGGACACGGACATTGAGGGAGAGAGCGTGGAAGCGGCTGTTGTCTATTCGAATAAGTCCGATGAAATGCAGGTCAGCGGCGATGTCAGTGTCGCCGGGTATGCCAACTTTGATTTTATTGTGGGAATAGATTCCAAGGAAGTGACAGCGCAGCTCCCGTTCTTGAGTGACGATGTCTTCTTCTATAATTACGTTGAGGAGAAAGACGGTTATCTTGTGGATATCCTGGATGATCAGGGCATTGATATTGAGGTCGTCGATGAAATCTGCGCGGCGATTGCATCCGGTGACAGCCAGAAAGAAAAAATGAAAGCGATGACGAAAGAGATGAAGTCTGTCCTGACGGATACGGCGAAAAGCCTGGACTTTGAATCTGCTTCCGAAGCCTACTATGAGGTGGACGGGTCGGACCGCAAGTGCAAGGGTTACACTACAACCGTGGACGAAGATGTTGTTTCTGATCTTTGGGGTGGTCTGACGGATGTGTTTGATGAGTATTACGGAGAAGATCTGGATGCCATGCTGGAAATGGCGGATGCTGATTATACCCTGAGTGAGCTTTATGATGAGGTGGAAGACGCGATTGGCTATCTGTCCGATACGGATCTGACATTCTATATCTATAAGAATCAGCTGGCTGCTATTGTGGTGGAGGTAGATCATGAGGAGATAGAGCTTATCTTCCACGGCGGCGACACAAGGCTGGATGATATCGAACTGGCCTATGACGGCGATACCGTTTTTGAACTCACCACGGAGAGGAGCGGTTCGGAGGAGGAGTATACGCTGGAAATGATTGATCTGTATGGTGACGGCGGAATGTCTACGCTCGGCAGACTGACCTATGACACAAAGGCGGGGGACTATACACTGAAGGCTTATGTGGATGATGAATCCATGAGCATTGGCGGCAATATCCAGTCTTCCTCCAAGGGCGTGACGGTGACGGTAGACAGTTTTGACTTTGACGATTATTACTACGGAGATATTGACCTTGGCCTGTCGGTAGCGGTATCTCAGGGTGCTTCGATCGAGAAGCTGTCCGGCGACCGGTTTGACATCGGAAATGCCTCTGAAGATGATTTCTATGATCTGGTTGAGGAATATGGAGACACATTGGAAGATTTGTTTTATTAAGCAATCATGAGATTTTTCCTGAGATATTTTTTGCTGGAATTGAAAAAGAGCATACGGGCGCTGCGGAAATCGCTGAAATTTCTGCTGATTTTCCTCGGCGCCATTGTATGTATGATCCTTATCATGAGTCAGGTGATGCAGAATGCGCAGATCCTGGCTCTGGTGGACGTGGGAATTGTGATCTCACCGGAGGATGAGACGGAGACCAGCCTGGTTACGCAGTATATTTCCTCCATGGGGAGCGTGCGCAGCATCTGCCGTTTCCGGTATCTGGACGAGGAAGAAGCGCTTGAACAGCTGGAGGAGGGCAGCCTGCAGGCGGTGATCGTGTTTCCGGATTCTTTTTATGATGATGTGGACAGTGGGAAAAACACGCCTGCCATTCTCTATCTGTCGGAGAACGGCGGGCTGAATGTGGAAATTTTCCGAGAACTTCTGGGGGACGGCGTTTCTTTTCTGCAGACGGCGGAGGCCGGAGTGTACGCTATGCTGGGTGCGGCGAAGGATGCCGATCTGGCCGTTAAATATGGCAGGGTGGGCGATCTGGTCGCTACGGAATACATTCTGGCTGCTCTGGGACGGGGAGTTTTGTATAAACAGACGATCTGTCTTCCGATTGGGGATGTCAATTACTATCAGTATTATTTTACATCAGGGATGCTGATTTTTCTTCTTCTGATGGGAATCAGTTTTGGCTCGCTTTACCGCAGACAGGCAAAGGTGGTGGAACAGAAGCTGCGCATCTATGGGCTGGGGTGCTGGAAGCTGACAGCTGTAAAAATCGCGGTGATGGCGATTCCGCTCTGGATAGCCGCGGTGATCTGGTATGCAGGCGGATGCTGCGCGACCGCTTACCTGGATACGGCCTTTCTTTACTGGGATAGATCTGTGATCTGGCAGCTGCTGATTCTCGGCGGTGTCATCGCATGCTTTTTTCATCTGATCTACGGCCTTTCCGGGCAGAACAGCTCGAATGCCATTATTTTGCTGGCTGTGCTGGCAGTGATGATCCTCTGCTCCGGTCTGGTGGTTCCGTCCAGTTATCTGCCGATGGCGGTGCAGACCGCAGGCAGTGTGCTGCCGCTGACATTCTGGCAGACATTTAGCCTGGACGTGTTGTTTGCGGAGGCAGTGGCGGCGGATTATATCCGGATAGCGGCGTGGGCCGGCATCTCTGTGCTGGCGGGAGGGGTTGCTCTGTGGAAAAATGGCTGACCTGGTACCGTCTTCTGCTGAAGGCGAATTTAAAAAAGAAAATTACCTGGCAGATACTGATAGCGCTGGTACTGCTGGTATTGCTCTTTTGGGGAATCCGGATACCGGATGTGGACAATACTGTCGTCGGAATCGGCGGTGTGGCGGATGACTATGCGGAGGAAGTGGTCGCTGTCATGCAGGAGATGGACAGCGTTTTTACGTTTGAAATTTATGCTGACACCGGGACGTTGTATGAGGATGTGACATCAGGCGCGGTTGAGTGCGGCTTTATCTTTTCCGACGATTTTGAGGAGCAGGTGACGGAGGGAAAGCTGGATGAGGCGGTTACCTATCTGTGTACGCCGTATGCCGCCAAGGGGGAAGTGGCGAAAGAGACGGTGTTTGCCGCTTTTTTTCAGGTATACAGTGACGAGATACTGACGGATGTCTCTGCGGAAATATTTGCGGAGGAGGACGAAAAACGGACAGACGAGATACTCGCGGCTGCTGCGGAATATCTGGACGACAGTTCTCTCTTTCATATAGAAGAAGTCTATGTGGAGTCTGCAGTGGAAGATGAAGTGCGGGAATCGGAGGAGGAGAGCACATATCCAATCCAGGGAATTGTGGGTCTCGTGATTATTCTGGTCACGTTTCTCGCTGTGGGGAGTTGTTTTGAAGGGAAAAACAGAGGATTGCGGCGCTTCCTCGGCCGGGGAGACCGGATGCTGTTTCAGTACCTGAGCGGATTGGCGGCGGCTGCGCCGGTCATTGCGGCCGGTCTCATCCTGATTTTTGCGCTTCAGGTGCAGCGGGGGATCCTGCGGGAGATTGCCACCTTTGCGCTGATGGGGGTGGCGGCGGCAGCCTGGAGCATGGTGCTGGCATTTTTTCTCCGTAGTGAGACGGCGGCGGTATCCTGTGTTGTAATTCTGGTTATTGTGCACCTGGCGCTCTACCCTGTATTCTGGGATGCGGCGCAGTATGTGCCGGCGGCAGAGTATCTGCGCTGCCTGTCGCCGATGATTTTGCTGTATCTGTAGCATCGGCGTTATCACGGACCGGCAGTAATGGAACAGGCAGCGCCGCTTTTTCAATGGATTGGCAGCAGCCGCAGGGTTGTTTCATGAAGAAATTTTAAACATAAGATAAATGCTGAATTTAACG
>JAJBTR010000321.1 GCA_020860745.1 Lachnospiraceae bacterium
TGTTCATCCGGGACAACACCGGAAATTTAATCGAGATTTTTGAGGAGAAAGGCGATTCGCCCTTCAACCAGCACAAAGCATAATCACCCAAGACATAGAGACAGAGTGCAGGCAGAAAAGTCACCACTTTCTTCCTGCACTCTAACCTTCACTTCCAAACGCCATAACAAGCAATTCCGCAGCTGCTTCAGAATCGTATGTTCGAATCCGGTTGTCCCAAACCTCTTCTTTTCCTAATAAATTCATACCGCCATGCCAAACCAGTTCCTGATCAATCACCGCAAAATGTTCTGCATCTCCATCTGCAAATGTCACATGAATCCCCATTTCACGCATCTGCTCAATCAATGAAAAAAAGCGACACTTTCATATAAAATCTCATTTGGATTTGTTGTTATCACAGAAACCTTAACGCCCGCCTCAATCTATAAATTTAAAAAAGCATAATTATTTGCAAAAAGGAATCTGTTCCAACGATATGCCGAACAGATTCTCCTTCTATTTCACTATTACAAATTATTTTCTACACTACTGCAGCCGCAGGACTACATTCAAACCCAAACTTCTTCTACCTGCCGCAAATATCAGACTATTTTGCAACCGTATTGAAAACAGCTTCTTTTCTATATGTATCCTCTCACCCTTTCTGATGCAGATACTTCTCCCTTGTCGCCATCCCGCCCCGGATGTGCCGTTCGGATTTATTTACATCCAGAACTTTTCGGACTTCCTTTGCCAGAGCAGGGTTGATGGAACGAATTCTCTCCGAACAATCCTTATGTACCGTCGATTTACTAATCCCGAATTTCTTCGCCGCCTGCCGCACCGTTGCATTGTACTCTATAATATATTGGGCGATTTCAATCGCCCGCTCTTCAATATAACTTTTCAAAAAATCCCCGCAGACATTCTCTTTTACAACAATGTATGCGGGGAATCTATATTTTATACACTACAACTGCACCACAATCGGCTTATGTCCCATCGCCGGCAAAATCTTTTCTACCAGGTCCTGCGTCTTCAGCTTTAAACTGGATGTATTGATACATGGGTGACAGCCAACGTATTCTCCTGCAAGAACATCCTCATCAATCACCAGCTGAACCCGGTTAGCGCTGTCATTCATCAATCCCATCACACTGACTGAACCCGGCGTGATATCCAGGAACTGTTCCATATATTCTTCCGAGGCAAATGACAACCGGCTGACCCCCAGTTGTTTAGACAAATCTTTCGTCTTAAACTTCTTTGTCCCCGGCATCATTAACAGATAAAAATCCGTTTCCTGACGATTACACAGGAAAAGATTTTTACATATGGTTGCCTGCAAAGCCAGATCAATCGCCTCACATACTTCCATATTCATCGCTGCCTCATGATCCACACGCTGGTAGCTAATATACAGGGAATCCAGCAAATCGTATGCCCGTATTTCTTTTTCCATCCGTCCCTCGTTTGACACAGGGCGGCCTTTCTGTAATTCCAACATCATATTCCTTCCTGCACAAACTGAATCTCCACCCCGTTCGGATCCTTCACGCAGAAAAACCGGGCATGTGGATTCGGAGAAACCATCTCCCCGACTTCCATTCCCATCCCCATCAGTTTCTCACGGTAAGCAGCGGCATCCTCCACCTCAAATCCAATCAGCAGGCCGCCCCCGGTATAGGGTGCGTCATCATTTCTTACCAGTTCCACGCAGGGCTCCCCCGCAGCGTTCGCCAGAAATACAATCTGATGTGCCGGGTCCGCGCGCATATCCCGCTCGATTTTCAGACCAACGATTTCCTCATAAAAAGCAACCGACTCGTCCAGATGTTCTGTCATAATCGTAACATGTGCCATCTTCATAGGTCATTCCTCCTCCTTTCACTTTTCCTTTATTATTTACATATTTGTTCCAGATAGGACTGCATATTCACCAATGGAACGGGAGCAGCTTATCTTACCATCTCCCGCACCATGCACTCCGCGAACTTTGCGTTCCCCTCCTCGGAAAAATGCACGCCGTCAAAGAGGACCGGGATATCCCACTCTCCCGCACAGGTAAATGCTATTCCCATCTTTGCAGCGAGTTTCCGATAACAATCGTCCATCTTTTCAGATTCCCTGCATCGCTCATCGCTCTCCACCCACTGGCCGCGGCGCAGATGTACCGGGGAAATCAGGCGCAGCTGAATTTTTCCACCCGCAATTTCTTCCCGCTCCGCGAGCTTCCGCAAAAACCGCTCCATCCGGTCTGTCACAGCCTCCGCCGTAAGCTGCGGATTGTGGAGCAGATCGTTTGTCCCCAGCATAATCCAGAGCCAGACCGGCGCTTCCTCTGCACTTCAGCGCTCCAGGCTGTTGCAGACAGACTCAATCTCCGGAAGAAAATATGGCGTACACCGGCCATTTTTTCCGGAATTGATCACCTTCCAGCCGGTACGGGCAGTCAGCATCTCCGGCCACCGCTTGTCTCCGGTGTAGCGCCCGCCAAGGAATGAACGCGGGTCGTAGCCGTATGTATTGGAATCTCCATAACAAATAATCGTGCCTGGCATATACTATTCTCTCCCATCCCAGCAGTAAGTACAGAGCTTATCCTTGTCAATACCGACCGACTCCAGCATATCATCCAGACGATGATAGCGCAGGGAAGTGAAATTCAGCTTTTTGCAGATCGCATCTACCATATTCTGGTACTTCTGTGAATCCGGATTCGCATATTCCGCCAACACCTCACGGCTCACCTCGCCGCCTTCCAACTCTTCGATCATCTTCCTGCCAATCAGTTCGAGCTCCGATGTCGACCGGGAAAAGTTCAGATATTTGCATCCAAATAAAAGCGGCGGGCAGGCCGGTCGGATATGAACCTCTTTTGCCCCGCTCTCATATAAAAACTCTGTCGTCTCCCGCAGCTGCGTCCCGCGCACAATGGAATCGTCAATCAGCAGCAGACGCTGTCCGCGGATCAGATCGTGCACCGGGATCAGCTTCATGTGCGCGATCAGGTTCCGCTTGTCCTGCATCGTCGGCATAAAGGAACGCGGCCAGGTCGGCGTATACTTGATAAACGGCCTGGAAAACGGAATGCCCGCCTCATTCGCATAACCGATGGCGTGCGCCGTGCCGGAATCAGGCACTCCGGCAACCACGTCCACCTCCACATTGTCTCTTCTCGCCAGAAGCGTCCCGCAATTGTAGCGCATCTTTTCCACGCTGACGCCCTCATACGACGCGGACGGATAACCGTAATATACCCAGAGAAACGTGCAGATCTTCATCTTATCGCCCGGCGCCACCAGCGTCCTGAGCTGATTTGCGTCAAACACCACAATCTCCCCCGGTCCCAGCTCCCGGACATCCTCATACCCGAGATTCAGATAGGAAAAGCTTTCAAAACAGGCACAGTATGCGCCGTCTTTTTTCCCGAGAACCACAGGCGTACGCCCTATCCTGTCCCTGGCGGCGTAAATGCCCTTCGGCGTCAGAATCAGCATGGAAAGCGAACCGTCCACCGTTTCCTGCGCATAACGGATACCGTCAATCAGATTATCCTTCTGGTTGATCAGCGCCGCCACCAGCTCGGTAGGATTAATCTCCCCATTGCTCATCTCAAAAAAATGTGTCCGCCCTTTCAATATTTCCTCCACAATGGCAGCCGCATTGTTAATTTTACTGATGGTAGTGATGGCAAACGTGCCGTGGTGCGAGCGCACCAGGATGGGCTGCGCCTCGTAATCCGAGATACAGCCAATGCCGAAATATCCTTCCAGCTCGTCCAGTTCCTTCTCAAACCGCGTCCGAAAAGGGGAACCTTCTATACTATGAATCGATTTGGTAAATCCCTTTTCCCCGTAAACCGCCATTCCCGCTCGTCTCGGCCCGAGGTG
>JAJBTR010000093.1 GCA_020860745.1 Lachnospiraceae bacterium
TCTTTAAAGGCTCCCCGATTTTTCTGTATTAAAAAAAGAGAATATTCCTTACATCGTTCAAGAGTTTTCTGCAAAAAATTCAAAAAATTTCACCCTGCTACTATCGGTATTGAAAAAATAATGGTTGTTTTATCCAAGTACAGCCTGGACGACATCTGGTGTGATAAGCTGTATAATTAAAGGTGAATGACCGGAAAGTTGAAAATGCCGGAGGAAACAAATGAAATTTCTCTGATGAGTTAGATTTTAGAAAAATGGGAAACGCAGATTACAGGATGATTGTGCTCGCGAGTATACTGGTTAACATAAGGGAGTGACAGAACGCTAAGTTTTGAGCAAAATAAATACATACGAGAGGAGAACACATTGAAAAAGGAATGGATTGCAAAAGCATTGGCTCTCTGATGGTTCCTTTGTTTTTTTAATGAAAATAGTATTAAGGCGAAGCTAATGCCGCAGGAACTCGTAAACAATCGCATTTATAGAGGGACTTATGTTATGAAAAAGAAAACTGTATCAATCTTACTGGCATTAGCGCTCACATCGACGGTGATGCTTGGCGGATACTCCAAAGACGACACTGTTGTGAACACAGTACTGGAAACATCCAGTATAGTGATGGTGACAGAACGGATAAGAAGGTAGCATAGTTTTTCATTGCAGTGACAAAACGTGTGTGATATAGTTGTCTTGTTATAAAACTGGGAAAACTACAATTATAGAGAAGAATATGTATCCGAATAATGTTATGACAATCGTGTAGTAATGTTCGGGGTTTTATAGAAATTTGTGGGAGGTAGATGGGTGAATCACTCTATTACAGTAGAAGAACTATTGGAAGCAAAAGAAGGCGAAGAGTATCAGTTTAAGGAAGTAAAGCGCCGTTTTGATTCGAAAGAAGCAGCTCGCTGTTGCTGTGCATTATCTAACTGTGGCGGTGGTATGCTCGTGTTTGGCATAACGGATAAGCGGCCGCGGCGTGTAGTGGGAAGCAATGCATTTGAACAGCCTGAACGCACGCGCAGCGATCTCATTGAAAAGCTGAAAGTGATGGTTGACTTTCATTTATATGAGTATGAGGGAAAACGTGTGCTTGTATTTGAAGTTGCAGGCCGTCCTCTTGGATTGCCTGTGCAGGTGGATGGTGTGGCATGGTGGTATAATGGCGACAGTCTGATCCCGATGCCGGAGGACATACGGCGAAAAATATATGCAGAGACAGGGATAGATTTTTCTGCTACCGTATGTGATGCTGCGACGATAAATGATCTGGATGAAAATGCGATTGAAACTTTCTGCAAAAATCGGGCTGCCAAGAGTGGAAACAAACGCATCCTCAGCCTTTCGGCAGAGCAACTTTTGCGTGATTGTGAGGCAATTGTTGACGAGGGGATTACGTATGCAGCGCTTATCCTTTTGGGTAAAAGGTCAGCTCTCGGTAAATACCTTCCTCAATCGGAGATTATTTTCGAATATCGTTCATCGAACGCTTCCGGACCTGCCAGTCAGCGCGAGGAGTTCCGTGTTGGCTTTTTCGCGTGTTATGATCGATTGTGGGAACTCATTAATCTGCGCAATGATAAACAGCATTACCAGGAAGGGTTTATTGTTTATGACATTCCAACGTTTAATGAAAGGTTTGTTCGGGAGGCAATTTTAACCGCCGCCAGCCATCGGAACTATCAGATGGGCGGAAGTATTTTTGTTCGGCAGTATCAGGACCGTCTGGTGGTAGAGAGCCCGGGTGGATTTCCAAATGGTATCTCACTTGATAACATTTTGGATCGTCAGTCACCCCGGAATCGCCGTATAGCGGAAATCCTTTCTCTCAGTGGTCTGGTGGAGCGTTCCGGGCAGGGAATTAATCTGATTTATGAGCTTAGTATTATGGAGGCAAAACAGCTTCCGGATTTTACAGGGACAGACGATGATTTTGTCAATATAACATTAAACGGATTGATCATTGATAAGAGGATGCTCAATGTCATTAATAAAATAGGCAATGAACAGTTGGAACAGTTTTCTACTGGTGATTTTCTTGTAATCAATGCATTGTATTATGGTAATAGCGTGCCGGAAAACCTGAGGCCGTGCCTGAAGCATTTGACAGATGTAGGTATTGTCGAACATGTGGCACGTAATAAATATGTCTTGGCTCGTAACTTGTATGAGGCGGTTGGAAAGTCTGGCGTGCATACACGTATGGTTGGCTTGGACCGTGACACAAATAAAGAATTGATTGTGAAACATATCCGGGAGAATGGAGACAAGGGGACACCGCTTAAAGAACTTTTACAAGTTTTGCCAGGGAAAAGTCGAAGTCAAATACAGGTGTTGTTACGGGAACTTCGTATGGCCGGGCGTATTTATTGTAAAGGTAAGACAAGTAATGCAAGATGGTACGTAACAGAAAATTCGATGGAATAAAAATGTTGCAACTAACTTGCAACTAACTTGCAACCTGGTTGCAAGTTTTTCAGCATAAAAAATAATGGTGTTGATAAAGAATAGATTTTCTCGTATGGATTTCTTCTTAGAAGCTTTCAGGCAATGATGGTACTCGTTAAATATGCTGTCTGCAGGTCACGAATGAAGTCACAAATCACGAATGGGGTCACGAATTTTTGAATCCAGTCACGAATTTTGTCCGGAATCGCCTGCCGAAAGCAGTGCATCGACCATATGGTTCATCGTCTTATCCTGCTGTTTCTGGTTGGTTTGGACATAAATATTTAACGTTGTCTGGATATCGCTGTGGCCTACCCATTTCTGTACATCCTTGGTATCGACGCCCATAAACCGTATTCAATGCACCCTCGCTGTAATTATCCCGCGGATCGAAAAGCTCTCCGGCGCTGTTCTTCGGCATGATCACAAATTCCAGCCGCCATCCTTTTTTCAGTCTCGCCGTTGTGGGAAGTATCTCAATCTCCGCCTCCGCGATCTCACCGGGAACCAGTTTCTGCACATCTTCCTTCCGATGTGTATGATACGGCCGGTACTCGGTCCGCAGAGCCTCATCCTGCTTTCTGTGGGAAATCTTTAACCCGCCTTTCCTAATCGGGGTCGCCGGATTCAGATCCATGACAAAAGGAATTCTGCAGCCGTCTTCATCCAAAACATACAGATATGTCAGGACAACCATGTCATTGTGAGTAGAGGACACGAAAAGGTTCGCTTTGCAGTATCCGGCAATGGTCATATCGCTTTCCAGAGGCTCTGTAACAAACCGGGTTTCTGCCTCCTGATCAGATGGATAGGTAATCTGCCCATCTGCCGCCGGAGTATCAGACAGTTTGTGAAATTCGTCATTTTTATTTTTCGCGTTCAAATACAGCTTTTTATATGAAGGAAAACGTGTACTTGTATTTGAAGTTGCAGGCCGTCCTCTTGGATTGCCTGTGCAGGTGGACGGTGTGGCATGGTGGTATAATGGCGACAGTCTGATCCCGATGCCGGAGGACATACGGCGAAAAATATATGCAGAGACAGGGATAGATTTTTCTGCTACCGTATGTGATGCTGCGACGATAAATGATCTGGATGAAAATGCGATTGAAACTTTCTGCAAAAATCGGGCTGCCAAGAGTGGAAACAAACGCATCCTCAGCCTTTCGGCAGAGCAACTTTTGCGTGATTATGGGAGCTCATTAATCTGCGCAATGATAAACAGCATTACCAGGAGGGGTTTGTTGTTCTGTGGGTGATGTTGAAAAATAATAAAGTAAAAACTCCAATCATGCATCTTCTGCCGCATCAGGATTTAAAAGTGTAAATTCGATATAGTCAGCCGCCTGAACCATATCTTCTGTTGTTTTTTTGTGATGTGGAAACAAATTCCTATCTGCTGAAAAAAAGAGGAATATTATATTA
>JAJBTR010000011.1 GCA_020860745.1 Lachnospiraceae bacterium
TTCCAGACCATGATCACGGCCAGAGCAATGACCAGGACGAGAACCGGCAGTACCGTGAAAAGTCCCCGGCGGCGTCTCTGTTTTTTTCTTTCTTTTCGCATGGCTCGTCCTCTTATTAAGAACTGTCGTGAAATAAGATGTACCTGTTATTTTGTGACAGTTCCTTACTACTCTTCTCCCGTCCTGCTCTTCCGCTTCCAGCTCTCAAACTCTCACTGAGTCGGATAATCGGAATCCAGACGTATCCCCCTGGACACAGACAGAACAAGCCCCATCTCCGCCAGCAATATAATCATGGAGGATCCTCCGTAGCTGATAAACGGCAGGATTACGCCCGTATTCGGCATGGAATTCGTCACCACTGCCAGATTTAAAATTACCTGAAGCGAAATATGGGATAACACTCCCACCACAAGCATGGACCCGAAAAGATCCGCCGCGTTGTTTGCAATCACCATAAAGCGCCAGATCAGCAGAACAAAAAGGAGAATCACGCAAATCGCGCCGAAAAGTCCGAGCTCCTCGCATATGATGGAAAAAATAAAATCATTCTGCGCCTCCGGCACATAGCCCAGCTTCTGGATGCTGGCTCCCAGTCCTTTTCCGAACAGTCCTCCGGAACCAATGGCATAAAGTCCCTGCAGAGTCTGGTACGCCTGATCCGGGTAATCCTCCGGATGCAGCCACGCCATGATACGGTCGCTCCGGTAGGACTGTGTCAGTATAAAAATCGCTCCCATCGCCACTACCAGTATCCCCAGCACCAGAAAATGCGAGTATTTCGGACTCACCACAAACATCATCAGGACACAGATTCCGGCGACAATGATTGCCGTACTCAGATTGCTGACCGCGATCGCTGCGATAATCGGCGCTACACGCACCAGTATTTTTAAAATCGTTTTAAAATCCTTAATCTGCTTCGGCATCCTGCTTAATACAGCTGCCAGGTAAATGATCAGCGCTACCTTTGCGACCTCAGAAGGCTGGAACATGATTGGTCCGATCTCCAGCCACCTCTGGGAACCGTTGGCATCACTTCCCATCACAATAACCGCCAGGCACAGAAGAAAGGATAACGCATAGACGCTGCGGCTGACCCATAGCTTCTTCCACCACTGATAAGGAATTGCTGTTGTAAACGCCATACACACCAGTCCGATGAGAATATTTCTAATCTGAAGCCGAAGATAATGAGTCGCGTCGCCAAATTCGCTCTGTGCCTCGTACGCGCTGACGCTGTAAAGCATCACCAGACCGAAGCCAAGCAGAAAGATAATCAGAAACAGCAGGCTGTAATCAAAATATTTTTTTGTTTTCTCTTTCCTGCGGCGACCGCTCATCGACAGCTGCACCTCCCGGGCATACGCATCAGCAAATCCTTCTTCCATAAATAATCATCGATCATCACTCTTCCAGTGCATGAACCATTTCCTTAAACATTTTTCCTCTGACCTCGTAATTCGGGAACATACCCCAGCTTGCACAGGCCGGAGAAAGTAAAACCGCATCGCCGGTCTCTGCTTTCCCGTAGCAGAGATCCACCGCCTCCTGCAGGCTGTCTGCGAACATATAATCCGTAAATCCGCATTTCTGCGCTTCCGCTGCAATTTTCTCCCGGGTCTGTCCGATGAGAACCAGCAGCTTTACCTTGCCGTCAAAGCTTTCAATCCACTCTTTATACGTGGAATCCTTGTCATAACCGCCGCCGATCAGGCAGGTAGGGCGGTCCATAGCCTGTATCCCCTTAATCGCCGCATCCGGATTGGTTCCCTTGGAATCGTTATAAAAACGCACGCCGCGCTTTTCCGCCACATACTCAATCCGGTGCTCCACTGCCTGAAATGTCCGCAGGGTCTCACGGATTTTCTCCATGGGCACCCCGACACTGACCGCCATCGCCACGGCAGCCATCACATTTTCATAATTATGTCTGCCGAGAATATTCAGATCATCCGTGGAAATAACCGTCTGCGTTGTGCCGTCTAACGCGCAGACAATCTGACTGCCATCCAGATATAACCCCTCATCCAGCTTCTGCAGACTGCTGAAATACACAATACGGGCGCGGATCTCATCCGCTCTCTCCCGCAGAATCTCATCCTCATAATTGAGCACACAGACCTGGTCTTTCGTCTGGTTTTTCACAATCGCAAGCTTCGCCGCGATATAATTCTCCATCGTATGGTGGCGGTTCAAATGATCCGGCGTGATATTCAGCACCGCCGATACCTGCGGGCAGAAAGAATCCACTGTCTCCAGCTGAAAGCTGCTGATCTCCGCCACCGTGACGGTCTCATCTGTCATATCTTCCACCACGCTGGTATAAGGAATACCGATATTGCCAACCACTTTCACACTGTCAAAACATCTCTTCATAATCTCCCCCAGAAGAGATGTCGTCGTCGTCTTTCCGTTGGTGCCGGTGACCGCCAGAACAGAACCTTTCGAGCACCGATACGCCAGCTCCACCTCACCCCAGACGGGAATGCCGGCCTCTTTAAACCCGCATACCAGAGGAAGATCCGTGGGCACGCCGGGGCTTAACACCGCCAGATCCAGCGCTGCCGTCGCCTCCGCCGGCAGCTCTCCCGTATATAACTTCACCGCGGATGCGGACGGGAATTCCTCCAGGATCCGCTTCCGGTCCAGATCTTTATTTCCATCAAACAGAATCACCTGTGCCTGCCGGTCCAGCAATAGTTTCGCAGCGGCAATTCCGCTGATTCCCGTTCCAAATACCAGAATTTTTTTTCCTGAAAAATCCATAGTGTCCTCCTGTAGTCTGCATTTATCGTAACTGTTCCATACTTTCACAGTTACCCTTTATCTTATATGTCTTTTTCTCTCCTCTAAAGTCCCAGAAACGCCACCAGGCAGAGAAGGGCTGTGATAATGGAAAAAACCGCCACCACTCTCGTCTCCGACCATCCGCACAGTTCAAAATGATGGTGGATCGGCGCCATCTTAAAGAAACGCTTTCCCCCGGTCCGTTTAAAATAGGTGACCTGGATCATGACCGACAGAATCTCCACCCAGTAAATCAGACCGACAATCAGTATAAAAATCGGCATCTGCAGCATATAAGCGGTTGCAGCCACAAATCCTCCCAGCGCCAGGGAACCTGTATCTCCCATAAATACGCTGGCGGGGTAGACATTGAACAGCAAAAATCCCAGAAGCGCTCCCACAACCGCGCAGGTGATGGGCGCAATCCCGCAGGAATTTCCCACGGCCACCACGGAAAAAAAGGTTGCCACCAGAACCGTCACGCTGGAGGCGAGGCCATCCAGGCCATCCGTAAAATTCACCCCGTTTACCGTGCCGATCACAGCCAGAAACAGCACCAGAATGGCAAGCCACGACAGGGAAAGATACTTTCCTCCCGAGAACGGAATCAGCATGGACAGCGGCACCCCGTGCCGCACCAGATAGAAGGCAAACACTGCCGTCACCACAATCTCCAGAAGCATCTTCTGCTTCGGCAGAAGGCCGTCCGAACGCCGCAGCACCACTTTTAAATAATCATCCAGGAAGCCGATGATGCCGAAGCCCACCGTCACAAAAAGAATCGGTACGATCAACGGATAATCCTTCACATAAAACAGCGACGTCACCACGATGGCAATCAGTATCATAATACCGCCCATGGTCGGCGTGCCGTGCTTTTTCTGATGGGACTCTAATTCTTCCCGCTCTGTGTTTCCCACTTTTAATCTTCTCAGCACCGGGATTAAAACAGGGCCGAGGATTGCTGTGATCGCAAAGGCGATCAAAACCGGAAGGATTACCTGATACGTCATTTTTTTACCTCTTCTCTCTATGGTATGTCTGTAGCTATTCAGGACAGTACTTCGCACTTGCTGCGAA
>JAJBTR010000279.1 GCA_020860745.1 Lachnospiraceae bacterium
GCCATTACCGAAGTTCTCCCGGGCAGAAAAGGATTCCATCAGGCGATACACAGGTTCCCGCACGTCATCATGGAGCGCAAACCCGAAGTTTTTCATCTTTCGGAAATAAATCTGTGTCAGTTCGTCCGGTGAATAGTCCGGAAAATCAAAAGAAAAACCGATTCTGGAAGTAATGCCGGAATTTGCCTGCCGGAAAACCATCATCTCTTTTCGGTATCCCGCGAAAATCACCACCAGGCTTCCCTTATGCTTTTCCATGGCCGTAATCAACGTCTCAATCACCTCCGAGCCGACATCCCGCGGATTGTCAGGACGATACAGGGAATATGCCTCATCAATAAAAAGGACTCCGTTCAGTGCTTTCTGTATCACCTCATTGGTCTTTTTTGCCGTCCCGCCTATCGTGTTGGAGACAAGATCCTTCCGCTCTGCCGTGACAAGCTTATTCGTCTGTAAGACACCGATACGATACAGGCAATCGGCAATCTTTTTAGCTACCGTCGTCTTTCCGGTACCCGGGTTCCCGGTAAACAGCATATGCATATTCGACGCCGGGACGGATAATCCGTTATCTGTCAGATGATGAATATATTTGACGCGGGATTCAAATACGTTTAACTCCCGCTTCACCGTTTCCAGGCCGATCATATCATCCAGGTCTGTATACAACGGAACCGGCATTGTCTTCCTGATATCCTCTTCCAGGATCACACGGTCTTCCGCCGCACGGTCCATCCATGCAGACTTCACCTGCTGATAGATATTTTCCACCGACCTGGCATTACCGAAGTTCTCCTGCGCCCGTTCCAGGGCAAAACGACTCATCATGGCATCTAATGCATTCTCATCCAGCGAGAAACTGTCCCGTTCCGCCATCTGCCGAAAAATCAGCAGCAATTCCTGATCCGTATAATCCTCAAACTGAAAACGATACGGCACCCGGCTGTTAATCCCCTCATTTGCACTGAACAGTGTATCAATTTCATCCTCGTATCCTGCAAAAATTATGGAAATGTTATCTGAATTATTTTCCATCTCCTGGATCAGCACATTCAGGCACTGTTTCTGCTGTGTGGCGGAATTATCCTCTCCGGGAATCAGAAAATATGCTTCATCAATAAAAAGGATACCGCCCTGAGCCTCAGCTATCTTTTCTTTCAGGAGTACAACCCACTGTCCCAGATACATACTGACAATGTCGGCTGCTGTCACCTTTACAATCTTATTCTTTTTGATCAGTCCCATGGAATAGAGGAGATCTGCCGTCAAAGCTGCCACGGTCGATTTGCCGGTGCCCGGATTTCCGACAAATGCAAAATGCAGACGGGTCTTGTTCTGATTCACGCGATCTTTGTTTAACTTGTAAAGCTCATAAAACTGTTCCTTTACCTTTTTTAATCCTACCAGATGATTCATCCGACTGATGACAGTATCAAAGCTGGGAGTCTGCCGGTAAAACGGGACACAGTTCTTCGTGATCACATGGTTAGCCGGATTCAGATAATAACTTACCTGGATGCGGTTGATCAGATCGCTGACAAACGCGTTTCCTTTCAGGTCTGCCCTGGCATAAACCGTACGAATGTATGTATCGATCTTCCGATCAAAAGCTTCGGTCGTGGAAAACCCATCCTTTTCCAGCTCACCCAAAACCGCCTGTATAATCTCATCCTCCTCCATCGGTCTTAAAAATATATGATGCGCAAAGAAACGATAATACAGTTCATCACTCTCCCGGATAAAATCTACAAACGCTTTGTTTCCACAGGCAATGACCGGCAGGTTCGGAAGTTCGGACGCCAGGTTTACCAGCTCATCCCATTTATGCATTTTTTTCCTTTTCGCTCTTTCTATATCCGCACGCAGCGAAGAAGCCATAATATTCGCAGAGTCTTTTTCAACGCCCTCACATCCCGTAATAAACAAAAGACCGCTGTCTGCGAAAATATTTTCCAATATTTTATCATCCTCTAATAATTTCTTCTCACTCACTTTCCGGGCCGGATATTCCCAGATGCCAGTCCATTCTGCCATTTCTCTGATGGCATCCGCCAGTTCATCTGCTTCCCCTCGCTCGTCACATTGGATCAACAGATTATAGCGGAGCGGCCGCTTCTGTTCGTCCCTGTAATTGCTCTGAAAGACAAAAAAATTCTCAATCTCACGCAGCGAACCGGGTGTCAGAGCAAAACTCTGAAACCGGCTCATAATCTTTTCCAGTCTCTCCCTCTCCATGGATATTTCCTCCGATCTTTTTCTCTTATTGTATGGTACCCCGGATTGGCTAAATCCGCAGTGATGCCCCTTTAACACCTCCGATATTTCTTTTTCTTCTTCGACAGCTTCGGTTTCCGCTGCAGATTTCCTGCTCTGTTCAGAGGATTTGGAAAACTCCCGGCCCGTTTTTTTCCCGATCCCCTCCTCTTCCTGCCTGATTTTTAGTTTTATATGGCTCAACCCTCCCTCAGCATCTGCATTCCCGTTTTCCACGGCCTGCTCATACCATTCTCTCGCGGCCGCATAATTTTTTTCTACTCCAAAGCCATGCTCGTACAAATAGCCTAAATTACTCATGGCGTATGCTTGTTTTCTTTCTGCTGCTTTCTCAAACCAGTCTTTTGCAGCCACATAATCTCTCTCTACGCCTAAACCATTACTATACATTTCGCCCAGGTTATTCATGGCGCCTGCATATCCATTTTCTGCCGCCCTCCCGTACCATTCTCTCGCGGCCGCATAATCTTTCTCTGTTCCCCATCCATATCTGTATACACTTCCCAAATTATTCATGGCAGCGTTATCGCCTTTTTCCGCCGCCCTTTCGAACCACTCTTTTGCGATCGCATAATTTCTCTCTACGCCCCTGCCATAATGGTACATAACACCCAGGCGGTTCATAGAAGAATGATCACCACCTGCCGCAAGTGATTCTAACAAGGGCAACGCTTTTTCATATTCCTCCTTATCCAAAAAAGCATCAGCATCTCGCTTTACACGCATTCTGGCAAAATAATTTCCGTGTTCCGCCGCTTTTGCATACCATATCTGAGCTGTTGCGTCATTTTTTTCTACTCCCCTGCCGTCAAGATACATTTTCGCCAGATTGACCATGGCTGAGTCATTCCCGTTTTCCGCCGCCTTCTCGTACCATTCTCTTGCGGGACCATAATCTCTCGCGACTGCACGTCCCAGATCGTACATAATGCCCAAACGATCCATGGCTTCCGCATTCCCGTTTTCCGCCGCCTTCTCGTACCATTCTCTCGCGGTTGCATAATCATTCCCTGATTTCCGTTCAAAGTACATATTCCCCAGGCGGTTCATGGCTTCTGCATTCCCGTGTTCCGCTGCTTTCCTGATCCATTCTTTCGAGATCGCATAATCTCTCTCTACTCCCAGGCCATAATGGTACATATCCCCCAGACGGTTCATCGCAGAAATATCACCACTCGCCGCAAGTAATTCTAACAGGGGCAACGCTTTTTCATATTCTCTCTTGTTCCAGCAGACTTCCGCATCGTGTTTTGCCTTACGTAGCGCTTTAGCCTGACCGTTCATACGTTCTGTTTCCCGCACCCTTTCTTAAATAGCCCTGCCTTGTTTACTCCTGATATTCCCGGAAGCGCACAAACTCAAACATTGCATTCTTCTCATATTTACCGTTTACAAGTCTCTCCTCCACCACCCGCTCAGCGCAGGCCGCCACAGTCAGAATTCCTGTCTCTCTTAAACGGGAAATCACGGCAAAAGCCAGGGTAAACTCGCCCTGGCACATTACCGCATCAGGATGACAGCGAACGCTATTCTCCACCGCCTCAGCCGCCATTTTTGTGATTACTGTCTCATCCGCATCCGCGGGAACCGGCG
>JAJBTR010000015.1 GCA_020860745.1 Lachnospiraceae bacterium
CCGTCTTTAACATGTCAAATGCATTAAGTCTGGAGACTGTCGTCCTCTCGGAGGACGGAAAAAGTATCATCATTCTCGACCAGACTCTCCTGCCGAATGAGACAAAGTATCTGTCTCTCGACAAGGCGGAGGATATCTGGGAGGCAATCTATAAGCTTCGGGTCAGAGGAGCGCCGGCCATCGGCGTGACCGGTGGTTTTGCATATTATATTCTCACATCTCAGCTGGAAACGGATGATATGGACGAGTTCGTTGCAAAATGCACGGAGATCATGGAATATATCAATTCGTCGCGGCCCACCGCGGTGAATTTAAGCTGGGCCTTAAACCGGATGCATGCGGTTCTCTTAAGTGAAAAGGAAGGCAGAACCGTGGCGGAGATGAAAGCGCGGTTAAAAGAGGAATCCATCGCGATCCGCGAGGAGGACATTCAGATCAGCCGCAATATCGGTGCGTACGGATATGAGCTTCTTGAAAAGCTGGGGAAAGGTGTGGGCGTTATGACTCACTGTAATGCCGGGACTCTGGCGACGACAAAGTACGGCACCGCTCTGGCTCCGATTTACATTGCTCTGGAAAGGGGCTGGGATCCAAAAGAGGATCTGCACGTGTACTGTGATGAGACGAGACCGCTGCTGCAGGGCGCGAGACTTTCCGCCTATGAGATGCAGACAGCTGGTGTGGATACTTATGTGCAGTGCGATAACATGGCTTCATACACGATGAAAGAGGGTAAGATAGGCATTATCTTTGTGGGCTGCGACCGCGTGGCGGCCAACGGCGATTTTGCGAACAAGATCGGGACCAGCGGCGTGGCTATTATAGCGAAGCATTACGGTATTCCGTTTTATGTGTGCGCGCCGTCCTCCACGATTGATATGACGCTGGCGTCCGGCAATGAGATTCACATCGAGCAGCGCAAAGCGGAGGAAGTGACGGAGATGTGGTATGAGCAGCGCATGGCGCCGGAGGGCGTGGGCGTTGTCAATCCGGCGTTTGACGTGACGGATCACAGTCTGGTCACCGGAATTATCACGGAAAAGGGCATCGCAACCGCACCGTTTCAGGAATCCTTTGAAAAGATGGGAATCCGGCCGGTGGAGAAGTACGTTGACAAATAAGTCTGAACAGATATGAAAAAAACCCCGGCTGAGGGAATTAACCTGGCCGGGGTTTTCGTATTTAACAAACATTTTATCGGTTAGATATAAACTCTCTGCAATCATGCAGCATAAGGTTATCATGTATAATTATTTCATAAGTGAATCCATCAGAAGAGCGTAGACCTCAGCGCTCTCTTTTTTCCAGTTTGCACAGACAGCCTCCGCCTGCTGGCGGGTCTGGACTGCCAGGGTCAGATCAATAACAGGCATCTCTTTCTCTTTGACCCGGCAACGGACCTGATAGCCGTTGCCGACAGCTTTAAAAAAGTCAGCGTATATGTCTGTCTCCTGTATTAATTCGAAGTTATGCTCCTGCAGATAGGAGAGAATATCCTCTTTGATCTCAGAGGATATCTTATCTTCAAAAAAACGAAGTGTCTGCACGCCTTCATCCGTAATGCGGTACCGTGTATTGCTGTGAGTGGGCTCCGCGATGATCAGATCGGAGGAGAGCAGGTCGGAGAGGGTCTGCTGCACCGTAAAATAATTCGTATAGTCTTTTTCCAGTATGAAATTCGTAATCTGTGTGTTGGTCAGAGGATATTCCACCTTGTCCAGCATATACAGAATCATGATACGGTACATGGTATCCAGTTCAGCCATTCAAATGTCTCCTTGCTTCCTGTTATGCTTATATAATGAATAAAGCGGCAAAATGGTATGATACTTCAGATTGTTCCGAAAAAAATGTTTTCGTCCCCTGTATCATAATAGTGCCTGATGCTGCATTACAATTTGAGCGGCAAAATAATGAACGAAACTTTATTTGTGTATATTTGCCTTTACGGCAGCTGCGACCGCATCCGCCACGCGGGGGTCAAAAGCTTCCGGCAGAATGTATTCGTCATTGAGTTCTTCATCGCTGATCAGTCCGGCGATGGCATGCGCGGCGGCCAGTTTCATTTCCTCGGTAATCTGCTCGGCGCGCCCTTCCAGTGCTCCCTTGAAAATGCCGGGGAATGCGATGACATTGTTCACCTGATTTGGGAAGTCACTGCGGCCTGTGCCGACCACTCTGGCTCCGGCTGCTTTTGCCAGATCCGGCATGATTTCGGGTGTCGGATTGGACATGGCAAAGATAATCGCGTCCTTATTCATGGACCGGACCATATCCTGGGACACGATGCCGGGAGCGGATACGCCGATAAAAATGTCTGCGCCGACCATAGCGTCCGCCAGGGTTCCCTTTTTATTCTCCAGATTGGTAACCTTGCACATCTCGCGCTTGATCCAGTTTAAATTGTTATTGTCCTTACTGACGATGCCCTTGCTGTCGCAGAGAATCGCATGCTTAAATCCATATTTTAACAAAAGCTTCGTGATGGCGATTCCGGCGGAACCGGCGCCGTTTACTACAATGCGGCAATCCTCTTTTTTCTTTCCGGTCACTTTTAAAGCGTTGATGATGCCGGCCAGGACGATGATGGCGGTGCCGTGCTGGTCGTCGTGGAAGACCGGAATCTTCAGCATTGTTTTCAACCGTTCCTCAATCTCAAAGCAGCGCGGTGCGGAGATGTCCTCCAGGTTGATGCCGCCGAAGGTCGGAGCGATGGCAGCCACAGTCTGAACAATCTCATCGGTATCCTGGGTGTCAAGGACGATGGGAACCGCGTTGACGCCGCCGAATTCTTTGAAAAGGACACATTTTCCCTCCATAACCGGCATGGCGGCCAGAGCGCCGATATTGCCGAGCCCCAGGACGGCGCTTCCGTCTGAGACGACTGCTACTGTGTTTGCTTTCATTGTATAGGTGTAGGCGGCCTCCGGGTCTTTGGCGATCACGCGGCAGGGCTCCGCAACGCCGGGGGTGTAGGCGATGGACAGATCTTCGCGGGTGTTAACCGGAGCTTTGGGAACCGTGTTTAATTTCCCTCCCCACTCTTTATGTAAAAGTAACGCTTTTTCATTCAAATCCATGGCAGATAACTCCTTTGTTTGTATTTAGTCTTTAATTATTTTTTAATCATACCATTGATAAATTCACAAATCAAGAGAATTAGGGGTATCATTTTTCCGCGGAATGTTGTATAATGCACTTAGTGACTGTCTCAGACTGTCTCACATAAGTCAATTCTTAGTAGCTGCCGGAGCACGGAGCAGCTGCATTTCTGACAGGAAACCCCTTTAATATATGTGATACACGGATAGCAATAAACTGGAGGTAGGAATGAGAGAAAAATATGAAAGTCTTTCACTGGCTGTTTTGAAAGATCTTGCGAAGGCGCGCGGTATGAAGCGAATTTCCACTTTAAAAAAGGGGGAACTGATCGAGCGCATGCTTTTACAGGACGAGCAGGATGCGCAGGCGGCGAAAGAAAAAGAAGAACAGACAGCAGCACAGGATGTGCAAAGTTCTGAGAATGAAAGCCGGGCAGAGGAAGAAAGCAATATGAAAAATGCCGATGATACGCCGGACGAAGAACAGAAAGCAGAGAATGAAAGCAGTGTTTCGGACGAAAATCGTCTTCAGGAAAAAAAGGATGGCAGTGATCAGGGTAATGCAGAGAAAACGCCGGATGCAGGACTGCGCCAGAGTAGAAAAACAGATACTGTAAATGAAGAACAGAGGTGGTCGAAGAAGACAGGGGCAGCGGGCGGATTTCAGAGAAAAGACGGCGAGCAGCGGCAGCGGATGTCCAGGGAGGACAGAAGACATACGTCGGCTCCCAGAGATAACCATCAGGAGTAAAAA
>JAJBTR010000312.1:0-20193 GCA_020860745.1 Lachnospiraceae bacterium
TGCTCTATGATATAATTCAAATTAGTGTTTTTAATAGATGCATAATTTAAATTTATGATAGGAATTTATAAAAAAATCTTCCTGTCATTTGCCACTCAGAGGAGAATGCCATGATCTGCAATCTGGAATACTACCGTACATTTTTTATGACAGCAAATTTTCTCAGCTTTACGAAAGCGGCCGACCAGCTTTGCCTGACACAACCAGCCGTCAGCCAATCGGTAAAAAACTGGAAGCTGAATTGGGTTGTAATCTGTTTACCCGATCCTCCCACGGGCTGGAGTTGACAAAAGAAGGGACTGTTTTATATGAACATGTAAAAAAAGCCTTTGCGGAATTACAGACTGGCGAAAGGCAATTAAACAATATGACTGATTTAAAGATGGGAGAATTAAAAATCGGAGCCACGGAGACTTCCCTGCACTTATTTTTAGCAGCGAAACTCCCGGAGATTCGGCAGAGATTTCCGAAAATATCCATCTCCTTTGCCGGTTCCACCATCCGGGATACCTGCCAGAAACTGCAGTCTGGAGAAATCGAGGCGGCTTTTCTGATCTCTCCAATCCCTTCGGAATTTCAATTTCAGCTTACGAATATCGGCTCCGTTCAGGATGTTCCTGTAGCCGGACCATCTTTTCCCATGGACTTCAAAACAACCTACACCCCGTTAGAACTGACCTCCTACCCCCTGATCGGCGTGGAGGAAGGAAACAGCGTCCGAGACTATATTGAACAGTGGTTCCTGGAATACAATGTGTTGTTCACCCCGGAATTTACGGTGCGAAGCACCGGGCTCGTACTCCCACTTGTGGAACAGAATCTCGGCATCGGAATTTTGCCCGAGAATTTTGTAGACAAAAAAATAGCAGACGGCGAGTTAAAGCAGATTAAAACCCAGACTGCGATCAAGCCGCGCACTCTGTATCTGGCTATCAATCCGCTTCAACCCGTGTCTGCCATTTGTCATCAGTTTCTGGAACTATTTCAAGCTATGTAATAACACTGCTTATAAAATGTTCCATTAAAAAAAGAAAAAACATTTACAGATGCTCTACCGCACCAGCCGTCTCCGCTGCATCTCCTCCACAAACGCAGGATCCGGCTGAAGAACCAGGTTCACTCTCCGGCCTTCCTGATTACACGCTAATGTATAGGTATACCCCTCATCCCGGCGGGAACAGCAGTAAATCGTCTCATTCCCCTGCTCGATCTTTTTTACCAGATACTGCATATCTGACAGCTGGATAACGATTTTCTTTTTGCGGCGTCTCTGGTTGTAGATAGCAACCACCCGCAGCTCTTCCGCAAAATAAGTAAACTCATACTCCACAAACGCGCGCAGATTCAGCACAAAGAAGAGAATGAGAAACGCAACGCCAACAATGATGAAAATCAGATACGGCATCCCCAGGAAAACAATGATCAGGGCGATCGCCGCCGCCAGGCAGAAAAGTCTCGCAAATTTATGCCCCAACGCCTCTCCGATTTCCGTAATCCACTCAATTGGTTTGCTGTTTGTCATATGTCTCTCCTTCCTGATCCCGGCTATCACACTCACATTCACAGCGCCGCTGCCCAGTATAGCGTATTTGAAATTACTCGACCTTTCTGCAGGTCTGTTATTTACAAAATGCTGTACTATGATAACAACATCTTCCGCATCCTGCCAGGTTTATATACAGCCTCTAAAAAATTATATAAATTCTATCTCTTTAAATATCACGCTTCCGTTCACGGCTTCCACCGTGACTACCACGCGCTCCCCGGCGTTGGCAGTTCCCACATCCAGCGGTTCCGGCTTTTCACCCGCCGGCACGCCGCCCTCGTAGAGGACTATTCCGTCTGCGGACACGCGAATTTTCGCCCCTGCCGCCCCGCAGATCTGTAATCTCACCGGAACCTCTTTTTCCGCCTCGCGTACCGAGTAGGACGCCGCGTCGCCCTCATCCAGCTGCAGCCAGATGTGCGGCCAGTCGCCGTACTTGACCGGATTGGGATTCATCATTGCCAGACCGCCCAGATCGTTGGGTACATACCCCGGCTCATAGACCAGGTGCATCCGGTCCTCCCGGCGGAATCCGCAGAAAAGCGCGTAAGGCCATGAACCTCTGTGTTCGCTGTCGGTATCGTAAGCGGAGGCAGGCACACAGATTCCCGGTCTCCGCAGCATGACCGCCACACGGTCTTTCTGCTCCGTGCAGTTTTCAAAGCGGATGTTTTCCAGAAGCTCATCAAAAATGGCGATCGCCTTCGCGTAACCGGGCTTCGCCCCGCCTTTCTGACAGTAATCTACCACCTGCTGCCACCCCTGCGGCTCCGGTCCCGCAAAGGAAAATGTGTATGCCGCGTCCACACCGTCCAGCGCCTTGGCGCACCAGATATTATAGCTGATATGGTACTCCATAAGCGACTCGAAAAACGCCGCCATCCAGGCATTGCCCGCGGCCGGATTTTTCGGGTCGCTGCCGCCGCACTCCCCCATCCAGACCGGCACATTCCGCTCCTCGCTCTTCGCCAGAATCGGCCCGAACAACGCCAGATCCGGGAATGTCTCGTAGCAGTGCGTGGTGATTGCCCAGTTGTGATACTCCGGGTCATAATCGTGATCAAAAATATCCAGCCTGCCCGCAAACCGGTTTCCCTGGATAAACAGAATATGCCGCTGATCCACCGCACGGATGGCGGTTACCAGGCGGTCATAAAACTTCTTTAACTCCGGCACCAGATAGTCAAACATCGGCAATGCAATCGGCTCATTTAAGAGATCATACCCGGCAATGATCCAGCGGTCCGCCCAACGGGCTGCCAGTTCTTCCCACAGCCTGACGGTCCGGTCCGCTCCCTCCTCATCCAGGAACAGGTGCGGCTGATTATCCACGCCATTGTCACAGGAAACCGCGCTCTGTCCGGCGCAGGCCGCATGCAGATCTATAATCACATAAAGCCCATATTGCTCACAGAGGTCCAGATAGTGATCCAGCATGGCCAGATGCTCTTCATTAAATTGATAGCCTGGCTCCTCCCTCAGAATCAGGCGCGCGTCCAGCGGCAGGCGGACAGAATTAAATCCCTGATCCTTCATCGCCCGGATATCTTCCTCCGCGAAGTAGCGCTTCTCCCACTCACTCCAGAATTTCTTCTGATAGGACGGGCCACAGAGCTCCGTGATAAACTGATCCATGGTACGGCCCCGGTCAAATTCAGCGGAGCGGGCAAAACGTCCCATCACACCGCCGAACGGCGCTCCTCCGAATAAAAACCCCTCCGGGTTCAGCCAGTTTGCGACACCCATGCCGCGCAGCAGAACTTCCTGCCCTTCCTCATTGACAAAAATGCGGCCGCTGGTCTTCAGCCAGCCCTTTACTGTCTGGTACATAGTAAACTCCCCTTTTCTTTCCATTCGTTTTTCTGCTCCGTGTTTTTAATCTGTGTATCATGAATCTGTGATGCATGATCGCATTTCGCCGCTCATGATATCTTAATTTCATCACGATCCAATTCAGACATATTATTCCGAACACATCAACATCACTTCCATAATAACAGAAACCATTTTCACAGGCAATTAGTTTTCACTTTTCCGGGAATATGAAATGTATCAAAAATATAATAAATGGATTCCCACAAAACCGCCACCAAGCTGTCACAGATACTTTTTCAGATTTTCCAGCACCACTCGGTACCCGTTCGCATACATATGCACGCCCTCGATGGTGTACTCCGCTTTCAGCATGCCCCGCTCATCCCTCAGGCCATCGTTCACATCGATATAATGATACCCAAGCTTCCCGGCAAGCTGTTCCACGGCGGCATTCGCTTTCGGGAGATTCTGATTGTTCCGATTGGCAAACATCGTCTTCGCCCACTCTCCGGCGACAGGCTTGTCTGTCTCATTCACCGGGTAATAAGCCATCAGATAGACTTCCGTTTCCGGCAAACACTCTTTGATCCGCGTGAGGATTTCCTCGTAGTTCCGCAGCATATCGGCAAGCACTTCCTCAAACTTTCGTGTTGCGTCGGAAATATCATTTGTACCAATGTTGATAAAGATGCGGGATGGCTCCGTGCCGAAGACCTGTTCTTCCATATTCTGCAGCATATCCGCGGTTGTAAAGCCGCCCACGCCGCGGTTATAAATGATCTGCGTCATGCCGGCATCCATCAGAAGCTCCTGAATCGGAAACTGCTCCATCAGAGAAGAGCCTGTAAATAGCGTCTCCCCCTTTCTCGCGGTTTCATTCAGAATCCGGTATCTCTCAATTTTCTGTGCCTGCTCCATTTTCATGTAATCCAGAATCGGGTCCATATGTATCCTCCTTAAAAATATTTATTTCAGCACTTTTTATCAGTCATCATTTTTACTTCCGAAACGGTTCTGCTCCCTCCGGCATCTGGTCCGCTCTCACTGAGAGCCTTCCGGCTCAAAGCACATAATTTGCAATCCCGATCACCAGCGGCATGGTCAAAATACTGAATAAGGTGGTCACACAAACCTCTCTGACTGCCTGCGTATAATCAGCGTGATACAACTGTGCAAAAATTGCCACATTGGATCCAATCGGAGCCGCCGCCGCGATCAGTATCGTGAATTTTAATGTCTCATACTTATCCGGAAAAGGCATCAGAATTAATATCGTCAACAGCGGAATTACCAGCAGCCGGATCAATGCACTGCGATACACCATCTTATCCGTGAATAATGTGTGAAGCTGACACTGCGCCAGATAGGTGCCCAGAACAATCATGGCCAGCGGTCCGTTCATAGAAGCAACCGTGCCAATCACGCCGGAGATTGCATCCGGAAGCGATACCGGCAGCACAAACAGAACGATTCCAATCACGAAGCTGATAAGAATGGGGTTGGTTGCAATTTTTTTCGGCGAAATCGTGCTCCTGTCGCCGCTCATGGTGACAACGCCGTAAGTCCACTGCAGGATATTGAGCAGAGCAACAAAGGATGCGATATAAAAAACAGCTTCGCTGCCCAGCGTCATCTGCACCAGGGGAATTCCGATAAATCCGGCATTGGAAAACGCCGTGCCAAACCGCTCAATCCCATATTCTCTGGAGAATGTGAGACGGCTGACCACAATCGCCAGCAGCAGTGCGAGAAGAGCCGCCAGGAAAGAAACCGCCAGCCCCTCCAGTTTTTCTATGGAAAACTCTTCCAGGCAGGAATTTATGATCGCACAGGGCATGACGATATAGAGCAGCATCCGTCCGATATCTGCGCTCCCCTGCGTTCCCACCAGCTTTTTCTTAAAAAGAAAATAGCCGACGATCAGGTATATCATCATGATCAGATTCTGTTTTAACAAGAGCAATGTAATAGACATGGATTCCTTATTCCTCCGCTTTATTAGAGATAAAAAGCCCGATCTCAAACATGTATCGGGCTTCTCATTTTGTATGTTTTTTATCTTATCACAATTGACAGGTATTTTAAATACCCAAATCAGCCCACTTGCAGATCCCATCGATCCAGGCGAACAACTCATCCAGGTCATAATCCCCGGAATGCGGCGTGTCCCACGGAGAATGGTAATCCACCGGGTAACCGGCATTGCGCAGCTTCAGCGTGAGCATTGCAGAAATCGCCAGGGAGGAATCCCTGTCGCACTCACCGTGGCGGATCCGCCAGTGCGGCGCCTTTGTCGCCCGCTTGTCGTCAATATAGTACATCGGGTTCATCAGCTTCACAATCTGCCCGTCTGCTCTCTTGCCGCCCACCAGGCTGTTTTCATAACTGTATGCGGTAAAGTGGCGGCAATCCTCGGTCTCCGTTCCGAAGAGATCGTTCTCCGGGCTGTCCATGGTCAGGTCGTCAAATGCCGGAGCAGTCTTCATCCTGGTGATGTCGCGGACATAAGCGTCAAAATCCATGGCGACTGCTTTTCCGTTCTTTGTCGTCAGCCAGGCCTTTTCAGAAACGTCCACACCGCTGTCCATCGCACGCTGCGCGGAGGCAAGGACAACGCTAATCATATAATTCTTAAAGGATCCGTTCCCGTCCGCATCCAGAGTCAGCAGATTGCCATCCTCATCCTTTAATTCCAGACTGTTGAGGTAACCGGTGAACAGCTTAGCCTCCTCCCCGGAAGCCTTGATCTGAACCTCACTCATGACGCCATCGTCCGGGGAGAAAGACGGGCGTCCGCCTTCATCCATAGACATGTTCATGCGGTGATAATCGTTAACTCCCTGAAACTCCCACTCATAAGCAGTATCCGCATGATCCAGATTCGTGATCGGACAGTAACAGGACGCCGCGAAGATATCGTCCCGCGCATCCGCCGCACCTGCCTCTTTCAGATATACCTCATAGTCCGGATGGTTGCCTGTCGCTCCGACCACGGAAGAGATCGCGCCGCCGGCGCTGGTGCCGTTGGTGATGATTTTTTCCTGGTCGCCCGGAAGTTTATCGCTGAAATAGTGCAGGTAGCGCACCGCCGCCTTGTAGTCCGTGATCACCGCCGGAGCTTTACCGACATTTTTCCCGTCTGCATCTTTCAGACATCTGCCGCGCAGAGCCGGCGTCGCCACTACGTAACCGTGTGCCAGCGCATAAAAAGCGGAGTTCAGCCGTTTCGGCCCCCAGACTTCGTATCCCGGGTTGTTCTGCTCGCCCGGCATATAGCCGCCCACCAGGTTCGGCATAAAGGTCGGTGCAGTCTCCATTGTGTAGCCATTGATGTTTTTTCCCTCATAGTAGTCCAGCGGGACAAAAATATTCATCTGCTGATGCTCCGCGTCCTTCGGATTCTCCACATACATCAGGTGGCGGAACGCGCGGAAACGGATGGTAATTCCCTCCAGCGTCAGTTCCTCGTCGGTATAATTATTTTCATCAAATTTCAACATGCTCTTCTCCTCGTCTTTTCTCAGATTTATTTCATGCTCTTCTCATGTTTTTCCTGCCCTGACTGTCACATAGGCTCATCAGAATTCTTTGCTGCGTCCAGTATCAAATAGTCATACGGTTTTCCACTGGTCTTCATTCTGGAATTCATACTCCCCACTCCTGTTCCCTGCATAAACCGAGACTTTTCAATCCCGCAGCCACCTCTCCGCATCCACTTCCATAAATTTCGCCCGCTTAAACCGGTCTTTCTGATCGAACGGTACGGTACAGTCAAAAATTGCCTTGCACGCATTGCCTCTCACGCGCAGATTGTACGAGTACTCCGGACCGTTGGACGGATCCAGCGGATGACACTGCACGCCCGGAATCGTGATCAGGTCCATATCTGCCTGAAACCGTGTGGTCATCGCCCACATGACATCGTTGATATCAAAAATATCCACATCCTCGTCCACCAGAATCACATGCTTCAGCTCCGCAAAAGCGGAAAAAGCCAAAAGCGCCGCCTGCCGCTGCCGTCCCTCATCGGAGGGCACTGATTTTTTAAACTGCATGATGGTCACATACTTGCCGCCGCCAAAGGAAGCGTTGTACACATTCAGGCATTTGCCGGGCATGGCCTTGTCCACCATCGCCAGAATGCTCGCCTCCGTGGGAATCCCCGCCATGGAAACATGCTCCTCAGACGGTCCGATACAGGTCTGCATGATCGGGTGTTTCCGGGTCGTCACCGCTTTGACTTTAATCACCGGCAGCTCCGGATTCGCCGGACCGTTGTATCCCGGAAACTCCGGCATGGCCTTTCCGGTGTTGGAATTTTTGTCCTCCCGCATCCGCACGCCGGGCAGGACCTCACCTTCGATGACATATTCCGCATTGGCGATCGCACGCTCATGGATCGTCAGACACTTCACCAGCTCCACCGGTTTTTTCCGAATGGCTCCCGCAGCCTGCAGCTCATCATAGCCTAACGGCGTTGTGGGCGGTTCAAAGCAGGATGCAATCTCAATCGCCGGGTCCACGCCGATGGAAACGGAAATCGGCAACGGTTCGCCTCTCTGCTCCGCCAACTCAAAAAAGTGCCCGATATGCCGTGCTCCCGGCTGGAAAAAGATGGAAATCTCATCCTTACTCTGCAGGCACATCCGGTGAATCGTCACATCGGAAGTCCCCGTCTCCGGGCTGGTCGCATAGCACATCCCCATCGTAATGTACGGGCCGGCATCCTCCGGCGTATTTGTCGGCGCAGGAACCAGTTTCCGGATGTCAAAATCCGGATCTGTCGCCAGATGCACTACCTCCTGGCACTTCGCCTGCTCCCGCGGAATCTCCACCGGCTTCACCGGGTGCTGCACACTGTCTTTCAGCAAAAAACCAAGCTTTTTCGGATCGCAGTCCAGCAGTGCCCCGACACGCCTGCGGCTAGCCAGCAAACCAATCACCACGCTGGCATCCGGATGCCCCTTCACATTGTGAAAGACCATGGCAGGCCCCTCTTTGGTCGGGCGCATCACCGTGCCGCCCGCTCCCACGTGACGGTAAACCCCGGAGATTTCCGCCATCGGGTCGACTTCCACATCCGTCTCCGCAAGCTGCCCCGGAATTGTCCGCAGAAAATCCAGGGCACTTCTCAGATCAATTACGTTATTAGCCATAATTTTCCCTCTCCTTATTCTCTTATTATACTAATTGTTTACTTTTTCCAGGTCACCCACTACTTTTAGCAAGCGCAGTTAGCACTTAGTTTGTCGAAGCGTTGCCCCGGTTGTCTGAAACGATAACATCGGCATCTTCCGCACCCGCCAAAAAGGCACCTCAATTATTTTTCTTAAAGTATAAAATTTTTCCCCTTGTACATCAATTCTGCTTTCGCTATAATAGATTCCAGGATGGAATGAAAAGAGGATACAGACATGACATTTGACCAGCTGGACTATTTTATCGCGGCGGTAAAGGAAACCACATTTTTTGATGCGGCGGAGTCTCTGCACATGACCCAGTCCGCTCTCTCCAAACAGATCATGAAACTGGAGTGGGAGCTGGATCTGACCCTCTTTGACCGCAGCGGCCGCTCTGCTCGTCTCACCGAAGCCGGGCAGCTTTTTTTGAGGAGGCTCAGACTCTCTCCGCCCAATACCGGCAGGCCATGCTTCACATGCAGCAATACCGGGATCAGACCCGCCAGCAGCTGCGCGTTGGCACACTGCCCATCCTGTCACAATATGGCCTGACCTCTTTGTTTCGCAAATTTTCGGAACAGTATCCTCAGATCATCCTCTCTCTCGATGAAGTAGAGGAAAACGAGCTTATGCATGGACTGGATCACGGAATTTATGACATTGTCATCGCGCGCAATTCCATGTTCTCCCCGGAAAAATATCAGACTGCTCTTCTGTCAGAGGACAGACTTGCCGCCATTTTTCCGGTTTTCCACCCTCTCGCTGACAGGGAAGTGGTAACTCTGGAGAATCTCGCGGAAGAACGTTTCATTTTAATGAAACCGTACACCTCCATCTATCAGTTATGCATGAAATTATTCGCTAATTCCGACATACGACCAAATATCCTGCGTACCGCTCGCATGGAATCGATTCTCGGGGCTGTCGCCGCCGGAGAAGGCATCAGCCTGCTTCCGGAAAAAAATTTCCAGCTCTTTTCCCATGCATCACTGACCGCCGTTCCTCTCTTCTCCGCGCCTACGCTCTCCGTTGTCGCCGCACGAAAAAAAGCTGCCCCTGCCTCCGCGGGAACAGCCCAATTCTGGAATGATATCTCATCGCCGGTCCAACGGCAATAGTTTTACGGAACTATATCTCACCACCGGTCCAACGGCAATAATTTTCAGCCTCCACACCAAACGGTTCCACCAGCTTTGCTGCCATGTGATAAACCATATCTTCCATATTTTCCGGCTGATGGTAAAACGTCATCATCGGCGGAATAATGCGCACGCCCGGCAGCAGCGAAAGTTCATACAGATTCTTCAGGTGAATGGCAGACAACGGCGTCTCCCGCGCCGCAAGCACCAAAGTGCGCTGTTCTTTTATCGTCACATCCGCCGCCCGCAGAATCAGATCTTCCGCGTAGCCGCTGTGAATCCCGGCCACAGTTTTCATACTGCAGGGCACAATCAGTATCCCTTCCGTCCGGAATGTGCCGCTGGCCGGCCCCGCCCAGATTTCATCCGGCTGATACACAAAGTCCGCATATTCTCCCAGCTCCTCCGCCGTAAGTCCGGTCTCATGCACCATCGTCAGCTTTGCGCTGCCACTTACAATCAGATGCACCTCCAGGCTCCCGTCCTGACGGAGCAGTTTCAATACTGCCTCTAATATGGGAAATCCGCTGGCTCCGGTGGCCGCCACAATGATCCGCTTTTTCTTCATAGCCATCTCCTGTCACACAGACCGGGAACTTTTTGCAGGCTTCTTTTCAGTAAACAATACTTACGATTATATTCCTCTCATATAATGATAAAACAAAAGCCCCGGTTTCGTTCATCGCAACTCTTTTCACTCAGATTATTTTACCTTCTGTCCTCGCTGCAATCAATTCTTTTCCAGGCAAGACTGATTCCAAACCGGAATCCTGCTGCAGTTAACAAATGAAAAATAACGGAATCCTATGATAGCTATAAATCAAAATCCCTTACAAATGATAAAACCCACGGATTGTTCCATAAAGCATCATCATGCTGTATATAAATTCGTCAGCTGCGGGATCAGTTCCTCCGCCACCACCCGCTTTATTTCTGTGATCTGATCTTCCTGCAGATGATCCTCATGGAATCCGCCGACACACACCACAAGACACTGGTATGCCCGGCAGACTGCCTCCGCCAGAACCCGGCAGATCTCCTCATCCTTGTGTCCGATTACGTTGATCACCGAAGAGGTAGCGCTGGCTGTCCTATCTCCCGAAAGAGACAGTCGCGGCACACTCATCACCACGCAGCCAATATGAGGATCTGTCCCGCCGGTCAGAAGCAGATGCATATCTTTTCCCACGCGCTCCATGCGAACCTCAATGTCTGCGCCGGATGAGAGACTTTTTCGAATGTTTTTTACAATACATGTTTTCTCCGACATGCGCAGTTCTCCTTTCTCCGCTTATACAGAAAATGCTCTTTCTCTCTCGGGAATTTTAAACCAGCCTGTTACAGCGTTTGCGGAATATCGCAATCAATGGTTGGTGCCGTTTTCCCAACAACACAGGCCAAAATCTTCAGCGTAGCTGCACCGGAATTTTGAAAACACGATATTAATCTTCCTCAATCACCTGTATTTCCAGATAGTCAAACGAAATATTCTCAATGAAACTGTCCTGATAAAAACGGGTCTTTGCGTGCCGTCTGAACTCCTCGATATTCGCGTCCAGCCAGATGGGTTTTCCCAGGTCAAACGCATAGCAGATTTCATCCAGGGCATGAAATATCTTGTGTGTCCGCGTATCCGCACTGTCATCGCTGACCGTCATATCCCGCAGCATGCGGTTATTTTTCCACTCTTTCGCCCAAAGCCTCATTTCATTGCCTCCCTGCTCTCTGCCCAAAACAGGGTAAGCTCCCAATCAATCGTTTTGAGATAAGCCCGTTCCGCCTTTGAACATGCTTTTTCAAAAACACGCACGTACATTTCATTTCTCCATAATCACGACAGCTCAAATGACACGGTGATATTGTCATCCCCTGCGCCTCTGCCGGTCCGCCTCATACATCAGAATTCCCGCCGCCATTGCCGCATTCAGGGACTCTACCTGCCCGTGCATGGGGATACGGATATTGCGGTCTGCAAGGCCGGCGGTCTGCTCCGTCAATCCGCTGCCCTCATTTCCAATCAGAAAAGCGGTATCACCCGCATAATCCTGTTCATCATGCACACTGCTGCCCTCCAGATGCGCGGCAAAGATCCGGATACCGCGTGCTTTTACCAGCCGTATCGCCTCCTGCAGATCCTCCGTGATATAAAAAGGCACACGGAAAATACTTCCCATCGTGGAGCGGATTGTCTTGGGATTATAGATGTCCGCTGTCGACCGATCCATGATTATCCCTGCAATTCCCGCGCCCTCCCCGGTGCGAAACATCCTACCAAGATTACCGGGATCCTGCAGGTTCTCCAGGATAAGCCAGAGACCAGCCTGATGTCGGCTGTTCGCAAAAGCATGATCTGTGGTGCTTCCATTACTCTTCTCTGATGCAGCTGTTGTCTCATCCTTTTTCTGACAATGTGCTTCATTTTCTGTACCACCAGAATTCTGCGCGACATCCGTTTTCCCTTTACGAATTAACAGAATGTCTTCCAACCCATATTGCTGCATCCGCATCAGGCACAGAATTCCCTGGGGCGTCCTGGTATCTGAGACATACTCAAATACGGAATCTGCCAGAACTTCATAGCGTTTCCCGCGCAGCAGATCCATATTTTTTTACATCGGACGCAAAAGAAGCCGAGAGATATATACTCTCAATCTGATCTGCCGGTGCCTCGGAAAACATCCGAACCCCCTCCACCACATAGAGTTTCTGCTTCCTGCGCTCCTTTGCCTTCTTTTTTAATTGTACGATATTTCTAACCTGAGCGTTACCGGTACTCGTGATCATTTATGTGCCACCCGTTTTCCTGGGATTATTATGTTGTCAGAGACAAAAACCTTATCTTGTAATAATACCTATATCCTTTCCGCCAGATCATATTGGTACTCAGAAAAATCCTTCTGCATGGCCAGCGCCTCATCGATATCGAAATCCACAAACCGGCCATCTTTATAAGCCACTACGCGATTGCTCTTGCCCTCGCAGAGCAGATCTGCCGCCATGGCTCCCATCGCGGAAGCGTACACACGATCCTTACAGGTCGGGCTGCCGCCTCTCTGCATGTGACCCAGAATCGTCGCCCGGGTCTCCATTCCCGTAGCCGCCTCAAACCGCCGCGCCATGGAGGTCGAGTGTCCGATCCCTTCCGCATTGATAATGATATAATGCCGTTTCCCCCGCTTCCGGTTGGCTATGATATCGTCCACAATCTTCTGCTCATCGTAGTCATATTTTTCCGGAATCAGAACCTGCTCCGCACCGTTAGCCAGACCGCACCACAGAGCAATGTAGCCTGCGTGACGCCCCATGACCTCTATAATACTGCAGCGCTGATGCGAGGAAGCCGTGTCGCGGATCTTGTCAATGGCATCCATCGCCGTATTTACTGCCGTATCAAACCCAATGGTATAATCGGTACAGGCAATGTCCAGGTCGATTGTGCCCGGAACTCCGATGGTATTGATTCCGTGAGCGGCCAGCTTCTGCGCCCCGCGGAAGGAGCCGTCGCCGCCGATGACCACAATGCCGTCGATTCCCTGCTTTTTGCAGACCTCCGCGCCCCGCTGCTGCCCTTCCTCCGTGCAAAACTCCAGGCACCGGGCAGTCTCAAGAATCGTGCCGCCGCGCTGGAGGATATTAGAAACGCTCTGGGCATTCATGTCAATGATATCCTCATCCAGCAATCCCGCGTATCCACGCAGAATTCCCTTTACCTTTTTCCCTTTTGCAAGGGCTTCCCGAACCACCGCACGGATAGCCGCATTCATGCCCGGCGCGTCGCCGCCGCTGGTCAGTACACCGATTGTCTGCACTTCTTTTCCCATAACTGAATCCTCCTGTCGCTGACTCTCCTCTATATACAATAAATATGTTGTCATTGTTTTTTCGTTATGTATCACGGACTTGTCATGTGTTTTTTACACGCCATACGTACCAATCCTGTCCTCTCGACAAATTTGTCCGTATGCTTTTTGCACTCTATACGGACCGAATTCATTATTCCTGTTTTCTCGTCCGTATGCATTTACATTTCATACGGATTTAATTCACTGTTCCTGCTTTTTCGTCCGTATGCTTTTACATTCCATACGGACCAAATTCACTATTCTTACTTTCTCGTCCGTATGCATTTACATTTCATACGGATTTAATTCACTATTCTTGTTTTTTCGTCCGTATATTTTTATATACATACTGACAATTTTGCCTGGTAAGATGTTTTCATCCGTATAGCACACCATTTCAGACAGACAAATCCCGGGATATAAATTCTATTCTAACATAAACTATCAGTTTTAAAAAACCTCCGCTCTCTCTTCCGGGAAAGCGGAGGCTTATATCCCGGCTATATTGACTTCAACAAAATGCACCGGGGGCTTTTCTACAGATTCTTTTACTTTGTCATGTCCGCAGCTTTTCCTGCACTGCCGAGAACGTTGACAATCTTATGAGCAACCATATCCTTGACTGCCTGACGAGCCGGCTTTAAATACTGGCGGGGATCAAAATGATCCGGATGCTCTGCGAAGTATTTACGGATGTTTCCTGTCATGGCAAGACGGATATCGGAGTCGATGTTGATCTTGCAGACGGAAAGCTCAGCAGCATGACGCAGCTGCTCTTCCGGAACACCGATGGCGCCCGGCATATTTCCGCCGTACTGGTTCACCATCTCACCGAACTCCTGCGGTCCGGAAGAGGAACCGTGAAGCACGATGGGGAATCCGGGAAGTCTCTTGGTGCACTCCTCCAGAACGTCAAAACGAAGCTGCGGCTTTGTGCCGGGTTTGAACTTGTATGCGCCGTGGGATGTTCCGATGGCGATAGCAAGGGAATCACAGCCTGTCCGGGATACAAATTCCTCTACCTCTTCCGGGCGGGTGTACATCTCTTTGCCGGCTTCCACACATACCTCATCCTCAACACCGGCCAGTGTACCGAGCTCAGCCTCGACAACCACGCCGTGTGCATGTGCGTACTCTACGACCTTTTTTGTCAGCTCGATATTCTCATCAAAAGGCTTGGAAGATGCGTCAATCATAACGGAGGTAAATCCGCCGTCGATGCAGCTCTTGCAAAGCTCAAAGCTGTCGCCGTGATCCAGATGCAGAGCAATCGGGATATCCGGATTCTCAATGATGGCAGCCTCTACCAGCTTCACCAGGTAAGTGTGGTTCGCGTAAGCGCGGGCTCCCTTGGAAACCTGAAGGATCACAGGGCTGTTCAGCTCTCCGGCTGCCTCAGTGATACCCTGTACGATCTCCATATTGTTTACATTGAAAGCGCCGATGGCATAACCGCCGTTGTAAGCTTTCTGAAACATTTCAGTTGTGGTAACTAATCCCATGATAAAGTCCTCCTTTTTATATTATTTATAACAGTTCAGAACAACCTCAGACATATGGCACTGTCTTATTTCGGCATATAGCCCGCCAGGGCGGTCTGTGGCCTGATGTTCTGAATGGTCTCCTGTTTCCCTATCTCTCCCGCAGTCCGTCCGGCACAGCCAGATGTCTCGGAAGTCCGTTCACCATAATCGGAGCAAGCTCGCCCTGGATCAGAGGCTTCGCGTAAGCGATGAACTTGTCCGTTACATAATCTCCGTCCTCGTTGACCCACTCTCTCGGAACAACTCTCTCGTCGTTTGCGATCTTGTTCACATCGCGAAGAGTGGTGCCGCATTTGTACGGATCCTGGGATGTTCTCTCAAAGACAACCATCAGGCCTGTCTTGCCCTCGTCCGCCGCTTTGATCGCTGCCTTTCCGGCCTCAAATCCCTCAGAGATATCCGTCAGGGAAGCTACGTGGGAACCGGCGCGCTGCAGCGTGGAGAACTCGATTGCACGAGTCTTGCAGCCAAACTCATTTGCAATGTATCCGGCCAGGTAAGAAGCCGTGCCGGAAAGCTGCTTGTGTCCGAACGCATCGACAAAGTCTACGCTGTTGCCGAGCTCACATACATAAGTGCCGTCCGCTGTGTGAATGCCCTCAGATACCGCCACGACAACGGAAACCTTTTTTGCAAGAAGATCTTTTACTTTCGCCTTGAACGCCTCAATATCAAAAGGAATCTCCGGCAGATAAATCAGATCCGGTCCCTGGCAGTCCTCGTCCTTCGCCAGAGCTGCCGCTCCGGTCAGCCATCCGGCGTTCCGGCCCATAATCTCCACGATCGTGCACATACCCTGCTTAAAGTCGATGGTAAAGCTGTCGCGGATCAGCTCTTTCATGGAAATCGCAATATATTTTGCCGCGCTGCCGTATCCCGGTGTGTGATCGGTCAGAGTCAGATCGTTATCCACGGTCTTCGGGCAGCCGATGAAACGGATCTCGCTTCCGATGCTCTGCGCATACTGGGACAGCTTATTGATCGTATCCATGGAGTCATTGCCGCCGATATAAATAAACACTTCGATATCCAGTTCAGCCAGGGTTGCAAAAACCTTCTTATAAACTTCCTCGTTGCCCTCGGCTGCCGGCAGTTTATAACGGCAGGAACCCAGGAATGAAGACGGGGTTCTCTTTAACAGTTCCGCATCCAGTCCATCCTTCACATGCTCGGAGAGATCGATGTATCTTCCCTCCAGCAGACCCTGGATACCGTTGAGCATACCGTAAACGGTTTTTGCTCCGCACTCTTTGGCGGTGAGATAAACTCCCGCAAGGCTTGCATTGATCGCCGCGGTCGGTCCTCCCGACTGTCCTACGATAACATTTCTTGTCATAACAGAAAATCCTTCCTTTCCTATCTATATCACTATCGCATCTAGTTTAATACTTTCTCACTTATTTTTCAATCCGTTTTTCCAAAACTTTGATATTTTTTTCACCAAGTTTTACACCCAGCGCCGAAATCAATTCCTGATCCGCCAAAACCCCCATATTGGGGCCCAGTTTCCTGACAGCCCGCGGATTCGCTACATAAAACGCCACCTGATCCTGGCCATCGGACTGACGCAGAAGCGCAAACACTTCCGCTTCCATGGATTTGTACGCCTCCATAGTTGGAAACTGAATCCAGAGCTCCCGCTTCGCATCATCGAAGGAATAGATCTGCTCGCAGATCAGCTTCGCGTTCTTATCCTCCTCCACCGACACACGGCCGCGGATGAAAACCTTATCATCCGGGTTCAGCATCTGATTATATTTCTCATAGCTCTGCGGAAAGACAATCACCTCGACGGTCCCGTAAATATCTTCGATGGTCAGGAACGCCATGGTCTGGTTTTTCTTCGTATATTTGATGGTTTTCCCCGCGATCATGCCGCCGATCATCGCCTGCTCGCCATCGCGGACGCGCATCTCGCCGGTCTCCTCATCCAGAAGAAAATCGCCTGTCACATGCGTGATATTTTTCCGCCATTTCTCCTCGTACTCCTCCAGCGGATGACCGCTGACATAAATGCCGAGAACCTCCTTTTCCATGGCGAGCATCTCCTCTTTCGGGAACTCGTCCACCTCGGGCAGGCGTATCTCATAGCGGGCTTTTTCCTCCTCGCCGACCAGATCAAAGAGCGACATCTGGCCTGCCATGGAATGCTTCCGCTCCTGGTTGACGGAATCCAGAATAGAGCTGTAGACCATCATAAACTGATGCCGGTTGCCGCCGAGCCCGTCAAAAGCCCCGGCTTTGATAAAGTTTTCAATGGCGCGGCGCGTCACCTCTTTCCCCGCCATGCGCTCAATGAAATCCTCCAGGGAACGGAACAGGCCGCCTGCGCTGCGCTCCTCAATGATGGAATCAATGACCGGCCGCCCCACACTCTTGATCGCTGACAGGCCGTAACGGATGGCAGAACCAGACACGGAAAAGCCGCTCATTCCCCCATTGATATCCGGCGGAAGCACAGAAATCCCCATCTGTCGGCACACCTGAATATACTCAGACACTTTTGACGATTTATCAATAACCGATGTCATCAGCGCAGCCATAAACTCTACGGGATAGTAATATTTTAGATAAGCCGTCTGGTAGGAGACTACCGCATAAGCCGCCGCGTGAGATTTATTGAACGCGTACTTGGCAAAATCTGTCATCTCATCGAAAATTTTGTTTGCCACATGCTCCGATATGCCGTTTGCAATACAGCCGGGAACGCCCTCCTCCTCGTTTCCATAGACAAAATTCTGGCGTTCCCGGGCCATGACATCCGTTTTTTTCTTGGACATGGCGCGGCGGACCAGGTCGCTCCGCCCCAGGGTATAGCCTGCCAGGTCGCGGACGATCTGCATGACCTGCTCCTGGTAGACGATGCACCCGTACGTAGGCGCCAGGATCGGCTCCAGCTGCGGGCAGTCATAGGTGATGGATTCCGGATTATTTTTCCCGTGGATGTAAGCCGGGATAAAATCCATCGGTCCCGGCCGGTACAGGGAAATCCCGGCGATCACATCCTCCAGGCTCTGCGGTTTTAACTCCTTCATGAAGCTTTTCATTCCCGCACTCTCCAGCTGGAACACGCCGTCGCATTTTCCGGTGGAAAGGGAGGCGAGAACCGCCGCGTCATTGTAATCAATAGCGTCCATATCCAGTTTGATCCCGTGGGTCGTCTCCACATTCTTCACCGCGTCCTGAATCACAGTCAGCGTCCGCAGTCCCAGGAAATCCATCTTCAGCAGCCCCAGTTCCTCCAGCGTCGTCATGGTAAACTGCGTCGTGATGGAGCCGTCGGATCCACGGGAAAGCGGCACATACTCGTCCACTGACTTCTGGCTGATGACGACGCCCGCTGCATGAATGGATGTATGACGGGGCAGGCCCTCCAGCCGCTTCGCCATGTCGATGAGCTTCCCGATCTCCGGGTCGGACGCATAAAGCTCCCTCAGCTCGTGATTCATGTTCAGCGCTTTATCTATGGTAATTCCCAGCTCGTTGGGAATCATTTTTGCAATCTTGTCACAGACGGCGTAGGGCAGATCCATCACCCGGCCCACATCGCGGATTACATTCCGGGCAGCCAGGGTACCGAACGTAACAATCTGCACCACCCGGTCTTTCCCGTACTTCCGCACGACATAATCAATGACCTCCTGCCGTCTCTCATAGCAGAAATCCACGTCGATATCCGGCATGGACACACGCTCCGGATTTAAAAAACGCTCAAACAGAAGGTTGTAACGGATGGGGTCCAGCTTTGTGATGCCGAGCGAATAAGCCACCAGACTGCCCGCCGCGCTTCCTCTGCCGGGTCCGACCATGATATCATGCTCCCTGGCATAGCGGATGAAATCCCATACTATAAGGAAATAATCTACATACCCCATCTTCTGAATGACGCCAAGCTCATACTCCAGCTTTTGCTTCAGCTCCGGCATCCGATCCGCCGGATAGAGCCTCTCCAGCCCCTCGCAGCACAATTTATTTAAATATTCCCAGGAAGTGTAGCCCTCCGGCACATCAAACCGCGGCAGCTTCGTGACGCCGAATTCAATCTCCACCTCACAGCGGTCCGCAATCTTCTGCGTGTTATCCAGCGCCTCGGGGACATAGGCAAACAACCGGCGCATCTCCTCCTCGGATTTCACATAATACTGCCCGCCCTCATAGCGCATCCGATCCTCATCGCTGAGCTTTTTCCCGGTTTGCAGACAGAGCAGGATATCGTGGGGTTCCGCGTCCTCCGCGAACGTGTAATGAACGTCGTTCGTCGCCACTAGATCGATGCCCGTCTCCTCATGCATCCGCATCAGCTGCTGGTTGACCAGTGTCTGCTCCGCAATGCCGTGGTCCTGCAGTTCCAGGAAAAAATTCCCCCTGCCAAAGCATTCCTCGTACCTGTAAGCCGCCCGTTTTGCATCCTCGTACATACCGCGGGTCAGAAACCGCTGCACCTCCCCGGCCAGACAGGCCGAAAGCGCAATGAGGCCTTCGTGGTACTGATTTAAGATTTCCATATCCACACGGGGCTTATAATAGTAGCCATCCACAAAACCCTTGGACACCAGCTTCATCAGGTTCGCGTAGCCCGTATTGTTCTCCGCCAGCAGGACCAGGTGATAATAGCGGTCCTCCCCCCGCCCCTGCTCCCGGTCAAAGCGGGATCCCGGCGCCACATAAACCTCGCAGCCTAAGATCGGGCGGATCCCTGCTTTCTTCGCCGCGCGGTAAAAATCAATCACGCCGTACATCACGCCGTGGTCTGTAATGGCCGCGGCGTTCATGCCAAGCTCTTTTACACGCTCCACGTACTCACTTATCTTGTTTGAACCGTCCAGAAGACTGTACTCCGTGTGGACGTGTAAATGGACAAAGGACATGTTTCCTCTCCTTCGCTTTTCATCATTGCATCATTAAAAGCATTTTTCATTCAGATAACTATACCATAAGCCGGAAAAGAAGTCTAATCATAAGATGAAAATAAGCCCAATCCTTCCCTTTCCTTCTCTTCCTCCGAGACCAATCCCAAAACCTCCGACACATGTTTTTTGGTATGTATGTCTTTAAACCAGATAGCCAACTCATATCTTGGTCGCGTCATCATGACATAATATGTATTTATAATCAGCAAATCCACTT
>JAJBTR010000312.1:20203-20514 GCA_020860745.1 Lachnospiraceae bacterium
CATCCCACCATATAAAAGCAACGTAATCCATATCCAGACCCTGAGATGTATAAATACACGCCGCTCTGTCATCTGACGGATCATTCAACCATACTATTTGTTCCTCTGTATCCTCCGGATTCCATGTTTTTTCAAATGCTCCAATTGAAATATCTGTCGCCGCAGAGTGATTTCTTGATTTCCATGGCCAGCAAAACGGAAGAATATACTTCGTTCTGCTGTTGATTGATTTTTGACACTTCCATTTTTCAAGATTTTCAATCTGATCAAATATTTTTATATTGTCAATTGGTTTCTCCACAATTACGGAG
>JAJBTR010000322.1 GCA_020860745.1 Lachnospiraceae bacterium
TCGCGCAGAAAACCCAGTCCGCGCCCCGGAAGTCCCTTTTTACAATCTGTAGCAAAAATATGACCGGCCGTAAGATACGTGCAACCGAGCCGCTCTGCCTCCAACGCCTCTTCCACGGAATGACAGGAGGCGCCGAGAACAGCAAACTGACTGCGCTGCTGCCCGGACATTTTCCGCAATATAGGAAGCGACGCATGCAACACCTCCACATGAAGCCGCAAAGCCGCATCCGCAAAATTGTGAAGGATACAGCGAACACCGTGGCGGGCACAGATTCCCATGACCTGTTTTGCCAAAGCCTCGTACTCCAGCTCCGGAAGATCTTTCTCCCGCAGGATAATAGCAGCGGGATGGTTGAAAGCGATGCGCTCGATTCTCTCTAAAAATTCTCCCCGGCATAACTTTCGGTTCGTCACACATAAAATATCGTATTTATGTTCGTTTCTTTCCATTTGATTCATGACCAGCTTTGCATAAGTTCGATTACGCAAATTTAAAATTTGCTATCTCGCTTATTTTGACCCTGGTATCATACATAAAGGTAATCGTTCAGCACCGGCTGGAGACCTGCGTCGGACATCTCCGCGTACATCCGGTTCAGGCTTCGCCCATCGCTAATCTCAAACTGCTCGTCTCCGGCCTCGCCGTCTGTCTCCTTTCCGGTGTACTTGCTCTCGTGATCACCGATGCCGGTGGAAACCCCCGCGGATACCTTAGTGGCCGCAATCCTGACAATACCATTCCGGAACGCCGCACTCTCCCGCGAGGAAACCGTGATCCCTACAAACGGCATAAAAATCCGGTAGGCACAGAGCACCTGGCAGAGCTGCTTTTCTCCCACATCCAGCGGATTGATCTTGTCATTGTTGATGATTGGGCGCAACCGCGGGCAGGAAAGCGACATCTCCGCCTGCGGATATTTCCGCTGAAGATAATACACATGAAGCGCACTCGCCAGCGCATCCTTCCGGAAATCGGAAAGTCCCAGCAGAGCCGAAACTCCAACGCCGCGCATGCCTCCCATAAGCGCCCGCTCCTGGGAATCAAAACGGTACGGCCACACGCGCTTGTGCCCCAGCAGATGCAGCATCTCATATTTATCGGAATCGTAAGTCTCCTGGAAGACGGTTACATAGTCCACGCCGCACTCGTGCAGATAGCGGTACTCATCCACATTTACCGGGTAAATCTCCACGCCAACCATGCGGAAATACTTCCGCGCCAACTTGCAGGCTTCGCCGATATACTCCACACTGCTTTGCGCACGGCTCTCGCCGGTGAGAATCAGGATTTCCTCCATCCCACTGTCAGCGATGACTTTCATCTCATGCTCAATCTGCTCCGCATCCAGTTTCATCCGCGAAATCTGGTTATAGCAGTTAAACCCGCAATAGACGCAGTAATTTTCACAGTAATTTGCGATGTACAGAGGTGTAAACATATATACGGTATTCCCGAAATGCTTGCTGGTCTCCACCCGCGCCCGCTGCGCCATCTCCTCCAGGAACGGCTCCGCTGCCGGGGAGAGGAGCGCTTTGAAGTCCTCCAGCGTACAAGTCTCACGCTCCAGAGCCCTCCGCACATCCCGCGGCGTATAGAGAGAATAGTCGTAACTTTCCATCTGGCTGATTACTTTTTCACAGATATCTGACTCGATCTGCTCCATCCCCGGGAGATATTCCATGTGATTCTTCCGGCAGGACGGATCTGTCTCCAGACGATGCTTTCTCTCCAGCGCCGCCTCGGACAGCTGATCCGAGTCTATAAAAAACTGATTTTCCAATTTTGTCATCTCCTGTTTAAATGTATTAATCTCTCAAAAATCCCGTCAGCGGATCCGACGCGGACGCGCCGCGGGCCAGCACTCTGCCCAGCCCGGACAGATACGCCTTGCGGCCCGCCTCAATCGCCTGGCGGAACGCGGAAGCCATCATAGGAAGATCCCCCGCCGTAGCCAGCGCCGTGTTTGCCATAACCGCAGCCGCACCCATCTCCATGGCCTCACATGCCTGAGACGGTCTGCCGATTCCGGCATCCACAATAATGGGAAGGTCAATCTCATCGATCAGAATCTGAATAAACTCTTTTGTCGCCATTCCCTTGTTGGAACCGATCGGGGAACCCAGCGGCATGATCGTCGCCGCACCGGCGTTTACCAGATCCCGCGCCACATTCAGGTCAGGATACATATACGGCATCACCACAAAACCTTCGTTCGCCAGAATCTCCGTCGCCCGGATGGTTTCCTGATTATCCGGAAGCAGATATTTGGAATCCCTCATAATCTCAATCTTTACAAAATCACCGCAGCCGAGCCCCCGGGCCAGCCTCGCGATCCGCACCGCCTCATCGGCGTTCCGCGCCCCGGAAGTGTTCGGCAGCAGCGTCACGCCCTCTGGAATGAAATCCAGGATGTTTTCCTCTTCTTTTGTGTTCGCACGGCGGACAGCCAGAGTAATGATCTGTGCGCCCGCATCCTTTACAGCGGCCTCAATCAGCCGCAGGGAATATTTGCCTGAGCCCAGGATAAATCTGGAAGTGAATTCCCGGCCTCCTATGATAAGTTTGTCGTCTGTGTTCATGTTATTTCCTCCCTATAGCTTATTGACGGATATGTCGAATGCTATCAGCATATGATACAGCGACCGGGATAACGCTTCGCCAAACTAAGTGCTAACTGCGACTAAGACACTCAGGAAAGCCTTCGTGCCTAAGTCTTAGTAAGCACTGGATTTCGTCTCAGCTAAAAGCATCCCTTAAAAGTCGCTTTATCATATGCTGATAGCATCCGTCATATCCTGTGCCAACATAAACAATCACCTTGTCTCAAAGCAGGAAATGCTTCCCGCTCATTTTTCCATTACAATTACCATTTACGCTACGACATCCCCGCCAGGATCCGCAGCACGGCGTGTGCCTGGTGCGCCGCGCAGAGCATGACACGGGAAGATACCAGCCCGATGCCGTCGGCCACGTCGCTGACGCCGTCCCCGCAAAGGTAAAAGCGCTCTGAGATCTGCCTCGTCTGAATGTCGTTTGCCGGTCCCATACCCGCCATGCCGGACGCCGCCACAAGATACTTCTCCGGCATGGTCTCCAGGACACTGCCGGTCAGCATCGCTTTTGCCTCCGGATCGTCAAAGGCTTCGCAGATCACATCTGCGTCTGAGAGCAGCCTCTGAAAATTGTCCGGCGTAATCCTGCAGGAATACCGGGTCAGCCGCAGATAAGGCGCGATCTCCAGCAGATTCCCAGAAAGCGCGTCCGTCTTGCACATTCCTACCTGAGACGCCTTATACTGCTGCCGGTGCAGGTTTGTCACATCCACCCGGTCAAAATCGATCAGTATCAATCTGCCAACGCCCGCCCGCGCAAGGGAAATTGCAATATTTGATCCCAGCCCGCCCAGTCCACAGACCGCAACAGTACTCTCTGATAGCGTTTTCATCAGTTCCTTTCCCTGGCGCTGCTCCAGTGCTTTTTTCATCTCTTTTTCGGTGGGAACAGCCATATCAACCACCTCCCACAAAGCTGACGACTTCAATCTCATCACCGTCTGCCAGAATGGTGTCCGCGTAATCTGCTTTCGGCACGATCGCACCGTTTCTCTCCACGGCAACGCGTTTTTCATCGTAACCGGCCGCCGTCAGATACTCACGCAGCGTCTGATTTACCGCCTCACATGCAGTTCCGTTAATTTTTACCACAGGATCATCTCCTTTCCTGTCTGTCTATGGATGACACTTTCTTAAAATCGAGCAGGCGGCGCCTTTTGCCTCATACTCGCCGCGCGGGGTGCGGACAGCACAGCTGTCATATTCCTT
>JAJBTR010000236.1 GCA_020860745.1 Lachnospiraceae bacterium
CCGTTGGTCTCAAAGGTCAGCGTCCAGCCGGTGTAGGTGCTGGTAAAAGCCGCCGCATCCAGCAAAGTTTCCCCGGTTTGATCCTCAAAGTCATAGATCTCACAGCTTGTCATCCTGCTCGCGTCTGTCTGATCTTCGAAGTAAGCATACACGGTATACACCGCATCGTCATAACTCCATCCGGCCGCAGTGCCGCTTACCAGCCGCACACAAAAGCCGTCGCTCAGTTCCTGCAGCGCTATGCCGGTTCCTGTAAATGTGAGCGTCGCGGTACAGGTACCGGCACCGTCTGTGCTCACAATGTCTGAAGCTATCGTCACGCCGATTGCCTCCGGATCGACAGTCGTCTCTCCGTCCGCTTTAAGGATTTCCATCTGGAAATCCTGCGCAGGCGCTGCCGCGCTGCCGCCCTGTTCTACCGTGACCGCGATCGGAATTTCCCATGTAAAAGAACTTGTCTCCCCCTCTGTTGCTTTAACATAAGCTGTATACATCACAGAGGCAATCGTCGCATGCCCCGCTGCATTAGGGTGAAAATCAAAATTCATCGTACTCACATTGACATTTGTGCTCACACCGGCACTGTAAAGATCCACAATCTCGCAGTTCGCGCTCACTGTGCTGCTCGCTGACAGCAAAGTGTTAAACCCCTTTACCGCAGAATCAAACAGACTACTAATACTCGCATAAGCAGCTACACTGCTCAAAGACGCATAAGGATTGTACTGATTCGCCAGAAGAATCACCGCGTCCTGGTTCACCGCGCGGATCAGACCGACAATACTCTCGATATTCTCCACACATTCCGACGACGCCTCTGATATTGCTGCCGACAGCGCCGCCGCACCTGTATCTGAACTCAACAGGGAAACAATCGCGGCCACCTCCGTGGGGTAGGCAGAGGCATTGCCGAGCCAGGTCTGTACATTCACAGATGTACAACTGGTTCCAAATGCACTGCTGTACAGGCCTGCCACACACTCATAAAAAGCTGCCATCAGGTCGTTTCCGCCGATTGTGATTGTGATCACGTCCGCCGCGGCAATCTGGGCGTCGTAGCTGCCGGTGGCTAATGCTGTCGCAAGTGTTTCAGCTGTCAGTCCTGCCACCCCCGCATTGACTGTAGTAACCGTAGTATCCTCCTCTTCAATCGCATCGGCAAATTTCGCTGCAAATCCCTCTGTGTCCGGATCTGTAAGTCCGTAGCCTGTGGTAATGCTGTCGCCTAAGGCCAGATAAGTAATCGTATTTGTCTGCGCCTTTGCAGAGATCGGAAACATGCCAATGCAGAGCACCGCTGCCATCAGCAGACCGAGCACCTTTCGCATTCGCTTCGATTTCTCCCTCATCTTCTTCATATTTGTTCCTTCCTTTCCATCTGCCCATGGCAGATTCCGCATATTTGGCTGAGTGATGATCCTGGATTTTCGCTTCCCGAACCATCCCTGCGGCAGTTTGAAATTTTCCTCCGCACAATCTCACCTGTAAGTATTATAAGTCATATATTTTTCTTTTCGTACACCCGTTTCGGCAGAAAAATGGGTAGGTGGTTCCCCAAAACTGCCGCTTTCTGTGCGGAGCGGCGAACAGTGAACCATAAAAACATCTAACCGCACAGTCAGAAAAATATCCCCCGTGGAGGCTTGTTTTAGCATTTGTCTTCCCTCATAATAGGACGAAAGTAACATCAATACAGTATATGGAGGAATTCACGATGCATATGGCAGATGCTCTGGTCGCCCCCGCAGTCGCAGGCACGATGTACGCCTGTTCCGCAGCGGCGGCCGCTGTTTCAATAAAAAAAGTAAGACTGGAAAACAATCCGAAAAAGATTCCGCTGATGGGTGTGATGGGCGCTTTCGTCTTCGCGACACAGATGATCAACTTTACGATTCCCGGCACGGGATCCAGCGGGCACCTCTGCGGCGGCATGCTGCTCTCTGTGCTCTTAGGACCTTACGCCGGATTTCTGACCATGATCGGCGTATTGCTGATCCAATGCCTCTTCTTTGCGGATGGCGGACTGCTGGCGCTCGGCTGCAACATCTGGAATATGGCTTTTTACGGCTGTTTCATCGGCGCCCTGCTGATCTGGCGTCCCATGATGAAGCGCTGTATTTCCAGAAAGCGGATTATCACCGCCTCGATTCTCGGCTGCGTGCTGACGCTTCAGCTCGGCGCCCTGAGCGTCACCATTGAGGCGCTGGCTTCCGGCGTGACGGAGCTCCCGTTTGCCGTCTTTGTCGCCACCATGCAGCCCATTCACCTGGCCATCGGACTGGTGGAAGGTCTGATCACAGCGGCAGTTCTGATCTTCGTCTACGACGCGCGCCCGGAGCTGCTCTACGGCACAGAGCAGGCCACCGCGGACAGCGGTCGGACCGGCCGTTTTACCTTTAAAAAGACACTGGCCATCCTTGGCGTATCCGCACTGATCATCGGCGGCGCGCTGTCCCTGGCAGCCTCCTCCCGCCCGGACGGACTGGAGTGGTCCATGGAGCAGGTCGCCGGAACCGCGGAACTGGAAGCGGATGGCGAAGTCTACGACGCGGCTGCCTCCGCACAGGAAACCACCTCCATCCTCCCGGATTATTCCTTCCGGGATTCGGAAGCGGCCTCAGGAACGGTAGTCTCAGGAATTGCGGGATGCCTGATTGTGCTCGGCGTCTGCGTCGGCTCCTGCTATCTGTTCCGGTTCTTCCGTAAAAAGAAGACGTCATGAACAGACAAAAATGATTGTCAATCCGGCACCGCTGTTTACAGTGCTAAAAGAAGAATACACCTTACGCTTTCGAAAAATATCTGCCGGACAGAAGATAGTATAAACCGAAACAACCGGAAAAATCATACAGCATATGGAAAACAGAAAAAAGAACTGCAATAATAAAAGAAAAGAAAAGGAAACATGAGCAAAATCGGTAACGCCACCCATGAAATCTATCAAATGGATACCCTCGCCGCCAGAGACCAGTGGACGAACCGGATTCACCCGCTGGTCAAACTGGCTTTGACGGTGATTTACATCGCGGCGGTGGTATCTTTCTCCAAATATGATATCATCGGGCTGGCCAGTATGGCCGTCTACCTGATCGCCGGATTTTTGCTGGCGGAATTGTCATTCAGAAACTGCCTGCGCCGCCTCCGGATCGTACTGCCTCTGGTCTGTGTCGTCGGCCTGGCCAACCCGTTTCTGGACCGGACGCCCGTGTACATGGGAGCTATTCAAATCAATGCCGGTGTCATCTCCATGATCACCCTGATGATGAAAGGGATTTTCGCCGTCCTGGCATCCTACCTTCTCATCGCAACGACCTCCATCGAAAAAATCTGCCATGCTCTCCGTCTTCTCCATTTTCTGAAAATACTGGTCACGCAGATTCTTTTAACCTATCGCTATATCACCGTTTTGCTGCATGAGGTCGGACGCATGACCCAGGCTTACGCCCTGCGCGCACCCGGACAGAAAGGCATCCACATCAAAGCCTGGGGATCTCTGGTCGGACTGCTTCTGCTGCGAAGCATCGACCGAGCCACTGAGCTATACGAAAGCATGACGCTGCGCGGTTACTCCGGAGACTACCTGTACCTTGCGGAGAAAAATCGGCTCCGATGGCAGGATATCTGCTATCTGGCGGTCTGGCTGGCGGTCATTATCCTTTTCCGCAGATTTCCGATTATCCTGCTGATCGGAAACTGGTTTACTTAACCCCATGCTAAGGTATCTTTTTCATACAAAATACGGACGAAACAGGCAAGATGAGCAAAATCGTCCGTAAAAACCGTAAGCGCATAAGGACGAACC
>JAJBTR010000248.1 GCA_020860745.1 Lachnospiraceae bacterium
AAGGCAATCCGAGGTGGAGGATTTGGTCGCGCATGGCATTTCCAGTATCGTTGAGGGACAGAAAGTGGTGCTGGGCAGTTATCATTTTGTCTTTGAGGATGAAAATTGCTGTCTTGCTGAGGGGGATCAGGAGAAATTTGACGCTCTTCCCGACGAGTATTCCTACCTGTTCCTTGCGGAATCCGGTATTCTGACTGCGGTGCTCTGCATCGAGGATCCGCTTCGTGAGGAGGCTGCGGAAGCGATGAGGAGGTTGAAACAGCTGGGAATTACGAAAACTGTGATGATGACCGGGGACAACGAGCGGACGGCGCGCGCGGTGGCAGCCGCTGTAGGTGTGGATGAGTATCACGCTGAGGTTCTTCCAGAGGAAAAGGCTGAATTTATCCGCAGGGAACACGAGGCGGGGCACCGTGTGATTATGGTGGGCGATGGAGTTAACGATTCACCGGCACTTTCGGAAGCTGACGTGGGAATCGCCATCGCAGATGGCGCGGCCATCGCCAGAGAGATTGCAGACGTGACGATCTCGGCGGATGATCTTTTTGCGCTGGTAAAGCTGCGGGAACTGTCTGACGCGCTGATGGACCGGATTAATGGAAACTATCGCTTTATCATCGGATTCAATCTGATGCTGATTATACTGGGCGTGGCGGGAGTGCTGCCGCCGGCAACATCGGCGTTTTTGCATAATACATCAACGATTGCAATCAGTCTGAAGAGCATGACAGATTTACTATGAAAGTGTCGTGAATAGACAGACAGATGGGCCACCTTCTCTTGCTGCTTTGCGACAATTCACCTTGTGCTTGCATGGCCAGATGGCTGGATATTCAACGACCAAGCCGGTACGAACAAGTAGGGCGATAGCCCGGATTGTGATAATGCTCTCCCTTAATGAGCATGAAACGCGAATTTAGTGAGAGCTTATGCGCCAGCTGTACTGGCGGCGATGACGGGAGCTCGAAGAGCGGATAAGTGAGACAGGAAATCTCTGATTTCCGTAGTCGAACTTATGCAAAGCTGTCATCGACTTTCATACATGGTGATGACTGGAAAAATTACCGGGGTCAGACCCCATATAAACAACCCCGTCAACTGCGGTATGCAGTTGACGGGGTTGCCTTTTAGATCTGATAAAATAACGGATTACTCAGCGATGTAGGGCATAAGCGCCAGATGGCATATGATTTTTTGCTCTAAATGTGCATTTTGCACACAAATATAACGGATAAATGTAAAGACCTACAAATCATACTTCGCCCCAATTTGCTATCTTAAAATAATAAAGGACAAAAGGAATGCAATGAATGGTAAGGAGAAGGCAACTTTTAGAAGCATACAGGCAAAAAGCCATTGACTATGTGGCGTGTGTTTTTACAGGCATGGAGTTTAGCGTCTGGCGGAGATAGGCAAATGACCGGAGGAAGGAGGGATGAACTGGTTAAGGGGTACGTGAGAAAATGTAGCGGAAGCAATGGCACGTATGGTAAAGCCAGGAATTAGACGCATATTAGAAAAATTAGATCCATGAGGAAGTTTTGCGGCTCTTCCATTGGTTACGCACCGTGATTTTGTCCCTGTTTTTATTGATGAGTATATGAAGCGAGCCTATCGATTTGAAAGTTTTTGACAGATAAACAGGCCGGATTTGCTGATTAATAATTGCAGATTATAACAGGAAAGATATGAGGAGGTAAAGTATGATAGGTCTGATAGGCATTGTGTTTGCCTTGGTATTATTTTTAGTGTTGGTTTACAAGGGATGGTCATCCTATTGGGTTTCAGCGCTTTGTGCAGTCGTAATAGGAGTGTTCAACTTGATGAAACCGGCTGATGTGGCGTCTGCTTATGTCAGTGGTTTGGTAGAGATGATTGAAAGCATTTTTTTGTGGTGTTCTTTGGCGCTGTCTTAGGTAAAATATATAATGATTCCGGAGCAGCAACTTCGATTGCGCGCGGGTTGACAAATAAACTCGTAATCCGGACCACCGGGAAAAAACAGGTGTATCTTACCGTGCTGGTTTGCCTGATTGTTGAGGTGGCAATGACGATGGGAGGAATTGACGGTTATGTATTGACATTTACATTTATTCCAATTGCCTTGGTCATGTGTGAAATGGTGGATATTCCACGTAGATGTATTGGTGGATTGATGGTATTGAATTGTGCATTTATGGCATGCCCCGGAGCCCCACAGGTAGACAATATTATTGCAAGGTCGGCAATTTTGGGAGAAGTATTTGGCGAGGAGAGCGCATTTGCGGAAATCGCTACCCAGGCGAACTATTCAATTTCATCTACGGCGGCTCCCATTCCGGGACTAGTTGGCGTTGCGATTATAGTTTTGGGTGGATATTTTTATCTTTGCAGACAGATCAATAAGGCAAAGGCCAATGGAGAACATTTTGAGTGGGGACCAGTGGCCAGGATCGAAGCTGAAGAAAAGAAGCTTCCGGGATTCTTTGTATCATTTATCCCTCTAATTGTTGTATTTTTTCTCTATACATTAGTGCCGATTATTTTTAAAACAGAAGTGCAGATATCGGTAGCGCTAGGCTCCGGTATTGTAATAGCTTTGTTGCTGTTTGGCAAGAATCTTCCGAAACGTCGTGAAAAGAAAGAAAGGTCTGTTATCAGTAGAATTGTAGGTGTGTTAAATGACGGATCGAATTCTTATCCGGGTGCGCTGATGTCTCTATGTACACCGGCGGCACTTGCAGGCGTTATAACTGCAACGGCTGCATTTGGAATAGTGGTAGAAGCGCTTTCGGGGTTGCAGATCCATCCTTTTGTGCTGACATTGATTGTGGTATGTGTTTTGGTTGCGATAACATCTTCGCCGCCGGCTGCCCTTATGATAGCACTTCCTATTGCTTTGAATATTATGTTGGCGAAAGGTTTTTCTGCTGCTGAGGTGTTAGAGCTTTCACCGGGAATTATGCGTATTGGCGCCCTGGCAACCACTACATTTGAAACACTGCCGTTTAATGGGTTGATCATATTGACGTTAAACATGATTGGGTGTACACATAAAGAGGCGTATAAGCCGATGCTGATACAGTCTGTAGTATTTACATTACTGGGCTCTATAGCAGCTACCATAATATTAGTGCTATTTCCGGGGCTGGCCTAGAAAAAAGAATATTTTGTAGACAGGACAGCTTTCGTTAATATGGCTAAAACCATAAAAAGACAAAGGATCGCGGGAATGCGGTTTTTTGTCTTTTTATGGTTTTGGCTATATTGATTTACGGTATATAACTTACGGATTTTCAGACTCATACACAAGGGAAAATAAAATCTGTGTATGTAGGTCATTTATGTTGACACCCAGTATTTCGGCAATTTTTTTGATCTTGTTTAGGATAGTATTGCGGTGCATAAATAATTCAGCTGCTGTGTCTGTAATATTTGTATGGTGCTTGATATAGCTCATATAGATTTTACATAAGTTTTCTTTAGGATTCGCTAAATCATAGTCTTTCAAACGCTGATACTCGCCAGAAGCATAAAACATTTTCTGATAGGTAGGCTGCGTTTTGGATAACAAATGGGAGAGGAAGCAATCTTTGTAATAACATACATGAGGAAAGGAAATTTTCTTTAGCATTGCGTATTTTACGGCGAAATCGCATTGCTCCCGCGCGTTTGAAAGATCCCGTATACAAAAAAACTCATTACTGACACCACTGTTGCTAGAGGGGTCTTGAAATTCCTGTTCCAGGATCCTTTCTTCCGAAGCTGTAGGAAAGTGTCTGGGTTCTTTTGGGGAGTCCATCTGCTTAAGCAGAT
>JAJBTR010000140.1 GCA_020860745.1 Lachnospiraceae bacterium
CCTATAGTCCCATAGGAGACATACTTTGTCTTTTTTAAATGCAATTCAATATTAACATAATGGGTATATACATACTGGCAAAAAACGCCTAATACGATTGGAGGCACACAAGTGACCCCGGACGCATACTTCTCGCCGCCGAGAATTGCTATTGCCTCCGGTGCTAAAGCAATACATGCTATAGCCAGATACCAACCTAATAGTACAAGCCACTTTACATTTTTTCGTATATCTTCATATTTTTCGGCGTAATATGTATCATGGAACCATGGCAACCAGCCGTCAGCAACTGCATTAGTAATAATAGTTAACACCAAACCATAACTGTAAACCAAACTGTAAATCCTCTGTTGTTGCCTCTCGCTCCACGCACAAGTCCGCAGTCAGTTTTTGCTTCCATCATAGCCATTTTCAATTTCCCCATTTTTCACTACAACCGTTATATCCATTAAAAGCCCTTTTATCCATTTTTTCGGTCTTCCTATTCTTACTGCCCAGCAATTAACAGCTCGTAATAATCTTCTTGCGCTTCCAGCATCGGAGACTTCTCTCCTCCACCATTTGTACTACGTCTCATTGCCGCATAGGATTCTTCTCCTGCAGCAATCACATCCATTTCGTACACAGGATACCCCAGTTCGCAGCACTTCGCGCAAAAAGCGGAAAGCGGATTCTTTTGCTCTCTTGTGCGAAGCAGTTCTTCCTTCAGATCGGCATCTTCCTGCGCTTTTTTCTTGATTTCATCCAGTATCTCCGCAATTTCCATTCCCGAACCTCGTGCTTAACTTTTGCTTCATATTGCAATATTTCTGGGCTGTAGTATGATTACCTGTGGTCGTGAAGCATTTGTAGATGCGATTTCGAGCTCACTTCCGGATAATGTCTTAACGTTATCCATAATCTCAGTAAACTCGTCAACTGTTCCAATTACATTAGCAGCCCTCGCCGGGTGGCATCCCTCCCAAAATACGGGTGGGATAAACCATCCCGACACACTCCCCTTCGTGTGCCTTTAAGGTGTCGAGCAAATCCATAGCCACATGCTTATCTTCCGGAGTGACCGGTTCCGCTTTCTGCGTCAGGAAAATTACGTCTTTCATAATCGGCTGTATCATGTCTGATTTTGACTCCCTTCGTTCGCTTTCATCTGTCTCTCAATCCACGCCATCAAAACATCTATAACATACTTCTGCTGCTCTTCTGACAACTCTTATCCTTTCTTTATCCTGTGCCATTTCTCCACGCCATTCCGAATCGCACATTCGTGCGATGGCGTGGCCTTCGTCCATGATTTGCCGAGGCAAATCACGGACATGAATCATCGGAGTCTGCTTTCCATCATTCTTTGGCTCTGCAGGAACCAGTCTCTGCCGAACAAAATCACAGGCATGAGAACGAATGATATCCAACCCTTTATTCCTGGCATATGCGACATCGGCAGATTTTAGGGAAAAACTGCTGCGGAATTTGGAACGCGACAGCCGCTCAAATAGGTCAGCAAAAGGCTCTGCAGGTCGATCCAGGAAGCTATCTGAGACAATATCCGGAACCCCATTTGAAAATCTGATTTTGGAATTATCGGATTTTCTTCCATAAGGCGCTATCCGCTCGGCCACCATTGGCAGGCCTTCTGTATCCTGATTATCTTGATCGTAACTGTAAGGCCCAGTGGCATCTTTTTGCGTCATTCCTGTTTTGGCTGCATCTTTCCATCCGTTTGCAATTCGTTCCGCAAGCTTTGTATTTCTGGATGTTGTCGTTTCGTTGTGTGTAGCATAGGCGATCGCTTTTTTCTCGCCAATCAGCACAAGAATCTTTTTTGCACGGGTAACGCCGGTATATAACAGATTCCGCTGCAGCATCACATAGTGACTCATGGTAAACGGCATGACTACGATCGGGTATTCAGACCCCTGCGCTTTGTGAATTGTCGTAGCATAGGCGAGCGTCAGCTCATCCAGCTCCGTCACATCATAGGTAACGCGCCGCCCATCAAAGTCAACAGTCAGCTCATTTTCTTCCATATCCACATTTGAAATGATGCCAATATCCCCATTGAACACTTCCTTATCATAGTTGTTGCGCTGCTGCATCACCTTATCATGCAGCCGGTACTGCGTACCGCCGCGCTTCAGAAAGATTGTCCCGGGATTCAGAGCCTCCTGTAAAACCTGATTCAGATTTGCTGCTCCGCAAACACCGCGCTGCATCGGTGTCAGTACCTGTATATCCGAAAATGCGTTTACATGATAGTAAGACGGCAGATTCTTCGTACAGTATTTTACAAGCAGATCAACAACTTCTTCATTCGTCTCTTTCGCAGCAAAAAAGAAATCGGAATCCCGTCCGCCGCGCAGATCCGGCATTTCGCCTTTGTTGATTCGATGCGCGTTCATGATAATCCGGCTGCCTTGCGCCTGCCAGAAAATGCGGGTGAGGCAGACAACCGTGATACTCCCGGATGCTATAATGTCCTTCAGGACATTTCCTGCTCCTGCACTCGGAAGCTGGTCGGTATCGCCGACCAGTATCAGCGTTATTTCTTCCGGAAGTGCTTTCAGAAGATTGTACATGAGCATAACATCGATCATCGAGCACTCATCCAGAATCAGGACATCACCCTCCAATGGCTGTTCCTCATTCTTCTGATAACCTTCCGGCGGTTTATATTCCAGGAGCCGATGAATCGTTTTCGCTTCCATTACCTGTCCTGCATCTTCGATGCAGGACGCAGGCCGCGCCATTGCGCCATCAGCGCAATTTTGCATGGAATATCCCGTACGAAGTGCGGGATGCCTCCCGGCGAGGGCGCGGCTTTCCCGTACTGCTTCCGACATCCGCTTCGCAGCGCGTCCGGTCGGAGCTGCAAGGATAATCCTGCAGCCTGCTTTCCGATAAGCAGAAATAATCCCCAGCGTAGTCGTTGTCTTCCCTGTGCCGGGACCACCGGTTAATACCATCACCTTTGACGATATCGCTTCGCGAATCGCCTGCAGTTGGATTTCATCATAGCGAATCCTGGAATCCGATTCGATCTCCCGCATGACTTTTTCCACATCCAGCGATACACGCCGTTCACCCTTCATCAGACGAATCAAACGCTTCGCGCAGCCAGTCTCTGAAAAATAGAATGGCGGCAGATAAATCGCGTCATCATCTTTAATCACATCAGAAGTACGCAGCATTTCATCCAGCGTCATCTCCAACTCTGGAGCCTCTACAGAAGCCGCCCTTTGCGAAGCAAACTCCGTTGGCGGCTTCGTCCTGGCAGGTGCGCCTTCAGGCGCGCGTGCCGTTTCCAAATCCAAGAGCTTCACAGCCGCATCAATCAGTTGCTCCCGACCCGCATAACAATGTCCACTTTCTGAAAGCTTGTTAAGCGTATACATGATACCGCTCCGCAAACGGATAAAGCAGTCTTTTTCAATCCCAAACTTTGATGCAATCGTGTCCGCCGTTTTAAAACCGATGCCCCATATATCATCCGCTAACTTGTATGGATTTTCTTTGACAATCCTTATGCTTTCATTTCCATAGGTGCGGTAAATCTTCGCGGCGTGGGCAGTGCTGACATCATTGCTCTGTAAGAATAACATGATGTTCTTAATCTCTTTCTATTCCTGCCTGCTTTTCTTGACCTGGTTCACTCGCTTCTGCCCAACACCAGCCACTTCAAGCAGCCGATCCGGCTCCGTCTCGATGATCTCCAGAGTATCCTTTCCGAACTGCTGAACAATCCGTTTCGCAAACTTCGGACCAACACCTTTAATC
>JAJBTR010000429.1:0-382 GCA_020860745.1 Lachnospiraceae bacterium
TGTCGCAGAGCGACACTTTTTAATTAAAGTAGACTGAAATATGATTGCTTTTGCAAAGAAATCAGTTGCAGTGTGGTTGTTTTTGCGTTATTATAGTAAGGAATTGTCGTAAAAAATATGTGCATGTTCGTTCACGACAGTTCTTATGGTTTTCGCTCACATATATCGGCGGGAACAGCCAACCGATGATCAGTTTCAGGAAGGGAAGAGGAATGATGAGAGAGTACAAGCCTGTAAAAGAGGGAAAAGTACGGGAGATTTATGATATCGGCGACAGCCTGATTATGACGGCGCCGGACCGGATCTCCGCATTTGATGTTATTTTAAAGAACAAGGTGACGGATAAGGGCGCGCTTCGGACCCGGATGTCGAAGTTCTGGTT
>JAJBTR010000429.1:392-20151 GCA_020860745.1 Lachnospiraceae bacterium
ATCCGGAGCGAGCGCTTTGACGCCAACCGCATGAACAGCCAGAAGCGGAACATCCTGCCGGGGGAGTGTAATGTCCGCGGCTATATCACGGGAAGCGGATGGGCGAGCTATCAGAAGAACGGTACTGTCTGCGGCATCCGCCTGCCGGAGGGGCTGAAAGAGTCGGAGAAACTGCCGGAGCCCATTTATACGCCGTCCACGAAGGCGGAGATCGGCGATCACGATGAAAATGTAAGCTACGAGCAGACTGTGGAGCTTCTGGAGAAGCAGTTCCCGGGGCGGGGTGAGGAGTACGCATCGAAGCTGCGGGACTATACGCTTGCTTTGTATAAAAAGTGTGCAGAGTATGCTTACAGCAGAGGAATTATCATTGCAGATACAAAGTTTGAATTCGGACTTGACGAGGAGGGCAATGTCATCCTCGCCGACGAGATGCTGACTCCGGACAGTTCCCGGTTCTGGCCGCTTGCAGGCTATGAGCCCGGCAAGAGTCAGCCGTCCTATGACAAGCAGTTTGTGAGAGACTGGCTGAAGGCCAATCCGGACAGCGATTATCTTCTTCCGGATGAGGTGATTGAGAAGACGGTGGAAAAATATAAGGAAGCGTTTAAGCTGTTGACCGGAAGCGAGTTCTGACGAATTGCAGTCAGATGTTTCATAAGAAAACGGAGAATGTCCTGTTGCAGAGCTGAAGAATGTACGTGTGCATTCTGTGAGCGGTGAAATGTGATCATGAATTGAAAGAAAGATTCATGGGAAGCTGACAACAGGAGCATGGAGGAAATCATGCAGGAGATGATACAGGAAGCTGCGGCCTCAGAGAAGCTTCATGAGGAGTGCGGCGTTTTCGGAATCTACGATCTGGACGGAGCTGATGTGGCCTCCACCATCTATTACGGATTGTTCGCACTGCAGCACCGGGGGCAGGAAAGCTGCGGCATCGCGGTCAGCGAGACCTACGGTCCCAAGGGAAAAGTGACCTCCCACAAGGATATGGGACTGGTCAGCGAGGGATTTACCGCGGACCAGTTAAAATTGATGAAAGGTGATATCGGCGTAGGGCATGTCCGTTATTCCACAGCGGGTGCTTCGACCAGAGAGAATGCCCAGCCCCTGGTTTTGAACTATGTAAAGGGTACGCTGGCGCTGGCGCACAACGGCAATCTGATCAATGCCATTGACCTCCGCCATGACCTGGAGTATACGGGGGCGATTTTCCAGGCCACGATTGATTCGGAGGTTATCGCTTACCACATTGCCCGGGAGCGTCTGCGCACGGGAACGGTTGAGGAGGCGGTGCAGCGCGCAGCGCACCGGATGAAAGGAGCATATTCCCTGGTCGTCATGAGCCCGCGCAAGCTCATCGGAGCCCGGGATCCGTTCGGATTCAAGCCGCTCTGCATCGGAAAGAGGGACAACGCATATATTATCACATCAGAGACCTGCGCGCTGGACACCATCGGCGCAGAGTTTGTCCGCGATGTTCTGCCGGGGGAGGTCGTCACGATCACCGATAAGGGCGAGGTCCTTTCGGATATGAAAAACGCCATTCCGCGGGAAAAACAGGGCAGATGCATTTTTGAATACATTTATTTTGCCAGAATGGACAGCCGTTTTGACGGTGTGAGCATATATGACGCCCGTATTATGGCGGGGCGGTTTCTGGCCAAGGATTCACCGGTGGATGCGGATCTCGTGGTCGGCGTTCCGGAGTCCGGCAATGCGGCAGCTCTGGGATATGCCATGGAGTCCGGCATTCCCTACGGCGTGGCTTTTATGAAAAACAGCTACGTGGGACGGACGTTCATAAAGCCGAAGCAGAGCAGCCGACAGCAGAGTGTCCGGGTGAAACTGAACGTCATCCGCGAGGCGGTGGAGGGAAAGCGGATTATTATGATTGATGACTCTATTGTTCGCGGCACCACATCCAACCTTATTGTAAATATGTTGAAAGAGGGCGGTGCGAAGGAAGTTCATGTGCGCATCAGTTCCCCACCGTTTTTGTGGCCGTGCTATTTCGGCACCGATATCCCGGTGCGGGAGCAGCTTATCGCATATAACCGCTCCGTGGAGGATATCCGCCAGATCATCGGAGCCGATTCCCTGGCTTACCTGCAGATCGATCGCCTGGACGCCATGGCGGGCGGTCTGCCCATCTGCCGCGGCTGCTTTACGGGAGAATACCCTCTCGAACCGCCGGAGGAGGATATAAGAGGCGACTATGAGCGATAAGCGACGAGGATAGCAAAGTTTATAATGACGGGTGCGCCAGCTGTCATCGATATATTTTAAGACAACCGGGGCAACGCTTCGACAAACTAAGTGCTAACTGCGACTAAGACGCGGGGGAAGGCTTTCGCGCCTAAGTCTTAGTAATCACTGGATTTCGTCTCAGCTAAAAACTCCCCTGCAAAGTTGCCTTAAAATATATTGATGGTAGATACCGCACCCTGCACAAGCGTAATCGCCGTCCTTTTGAGGTGAGTGTCGCTTATTTCGAAATAAAGGAAATCATATTTCTTATTACAAATTTCAGAGGAGAGAACGTATGAGTAACGACAGGTATTCCAGTCCGCTCTCAGAGCGGTATGCAAGCAAGGAAATGCAGTACATTTTTTCGCCGGAAAAGAAGTTCCGCACATGGAGGCGGCTCTGGATTGCCTTGGCCGAGACCGAACAGGAGCTGGGACTGGACATCACCGACGAGCAGATTGAGGAATTAAAATCCCACAAGGACGACATCAACTTTGAAGTCGCGAAGGAGAGGGAAAAGCTGGTGCGCCATGATGTGATGTCACATGTGTACGCCTATGGCGAGCAGTGCCCCAGGGCGAAAGGAATCATCCATCTGGGAGCAACCTCCTGCTATGTGGGAGACAACACGGATATCATTCTGATGGCCGAGGCATTGAAGCTGGTGCGCACAAAGCTGATCAATGTTATCGCTGAACTTGCGGCCTTTGCGGATAAATATAAAGCGCTGCCGACCCTGGCGTTTACCCACTTTCAGCCGGCGCAGCCCACTACAGTCGGAAAGCGCGCGACGCTCTGGACACAGGAATTTCTGATGGATCTGGAGGATCTGGATTACGTACTGGGCTCCATAAAGCTGCTCGGCTCCAAGGGGACTACGGGCACACAGGCAAGCTTCCTCGAGCTGTTTGACGGGGATCAGGAAAAGATTGACCGGATTGACCCGATGATCGCGGAGAAGATGGGATTTTCCGGCTGTTACCCGGTGTCGGGCCAGACCTATTCCAGAAAAGTGGACACGAGAGTGATGAATGTGGTGGCGGGCATTGCGGCCAGCGCCCACAAGATGTCCAACGACATTCGCCTGCTCCAGCACCTGAAAGAGGTGGAAGAGCCGTTTGAGAAAAACCAGATTGGTTCCTCCGCCATGGCGTATAAGCGTAACCCGATGCGGAGCGAGCGCATTGCCTCGATTTCCAGATATGTAATGATTGACGCGTTAAACCCGGCAATCACCTCGGCGACCCAGTGGTTTGAGCGCACTTTAGATGATTCGGCAAACAAGCGGCTTTCCATCGCGGAGGGATTTCTGGCTATCGATGGAGTTTTGGACCTCTGCCTCAATGTGGTGGACGGTCTTGTGGTTTATGACAAAGTCATCACGAAGCGTCTTATGAGCGAACTGCCGTTTATGGCGACGGAGAATATCATGATGGATGCAGTGAAAAAGGGCGGCGACCGCCAGGAGCTTCACGAGCGGATCCGTCAGCTTTCCATGGAGGCGGGTGCAAATGTCAAGCAGGAGGGGCTGGATAACAATCTGCTGGAGCTGATCGCCGCAGACGAGAGTTTTGGTCTGACTCTGGAAGAATTGCAGGCAGCGATGGATCCGTCAAAATATACCGGCCGCGCGGAGCTTCAGGTAGAGAATTTCCTGAAAAATCACGTCAATCCAGTGCTGGAAGCAAACAAAGATATTCTGGGCGTGAAGGCGGAGATCAATGTCTGATCAGAGTGTCCGGGCAGGTGTGTTCTGCGGAGATAAAGATATATGCGCTTTATAAAAATGAATATGCAGGAAAGCAATGGTTTTGAAGCATTCGTTTTTGTCTGCTCGAAACCGCTCTAAATAACAAGTATGGAGGGTGTACAATGGTAACTGAGTTAATGAAGGATTTTAAGGAGAAGTTTGGCGACGGCGGCGACATCCGCAGGTACTTTGCCCCGGGCAGGGTGAACATGATCGGAGAGCACACCGATTACAATGGGGGACATGTCTTTCCCTGTGCGCTGACCATCGGCACTTACGCGATTGTCAGGAAACGGGACGACAGGAAAATGCGGTTCTACTCCCAGAATTTTGAGGAGATCGGGATCGTGGAGGCCAGCCTGGATCACCTGGTGTATGACAGGGCGGCGGACTGGACGAACTATCCGGTGGGCGTTGTGTGGACTTTTATCGAGAAAGGATATGCCATCGATACCGGATTTGACATGCTGCTCTTCGGCAATATTCCCAACGCGTCCGGCCTTTCCTCTTCCTCCTCTGTGGAGGTGGTTGTCGGCGTGGCGCTGCGCGATCTTTATGGATTTGAGGATGTGACGATGCAGGATATCGCGCTTTACGGCCAGTATTGTGAAAACAATTTTAACGGTGTTAACTGCGGCATCATGGATCAGTTTTCCATTGCTATGGGAAAGAAAAATATGGCGATTTTCCTGGATTGCAGCGACCTTTCCTATACTTATGTTCCGTTGGAGTTAAAAGACGCCAAGATTGTCATCGCCTGCAGCAATAAAAAACGCGGCCTGGGCGATTCCAAATACAACGAGCGCCGGGCGGAGTGTGAGGAAGCGGTGTCTGAACTTCAGGCAAAGCTGGATATCAAAACTCTCGGCGAGCTGACAGAAGAAGAGTTTGAGGCAAACAAAGACCTGATTAAGAGCGAGGTCAGACAGCGCAGGGCAAAACACGCGGTGTATGAGAACCAGCGCACATTAAAGGCGGTTGAAGTGCTGCAGCAGGGTGATATCGAGGAGGTTGGCCGGCGGATGAACGCCTCCCATGTCTCGCTTCGGGACGATTACGAAGTGACCGGCGTCGAGCTGGATACGCTGGTGGAGACGGCCTGGGAGCAGGAGGGCGTCATCGGCTCCCGTATGACCGGCGCGGGATTTGGCGGTTGCACGGTCAGCATTGTGAAGGAAGACTGCGTGGACGCTTTTATTGAGAATGTCGGCAAGGTTTATCTGGATAAAATAGGTTACGCGGTGGATTTCTATGTGGTGGAGATCGGCGACGGCGGCCGGGTGTTAGACTGACAGGGGGAGATTTGAACTATTGCAGGATGCGTAAAGACATTGTAAAAGCAGCGATTATGAGACGCTGATTAACGGAAGCTACAAAAAGGTGAAAAATGTGAATTCAGATCCTGTTTTGTAGTCAGGAAAATATGCGGGAATGTGATAGTTATGAAATGAGTATAGAAAGGGGTTACATATGGTAGATACATATATTGCAAGGCTCGTCCAGTATGGAATCGACGCCGGACTCATTCCGGAGGAGGAGCGGGTCTACAGCACGAACCAGATTCTGGAAGTTCTGGAAAAGGATGACTATGAGGAGCCTGCGGAGGCAGGGAATTGCTGTTGCGCGGACGGCTCCGCCGCAGCAAACGACGCGCAGGAGACGGAGATTGACCTGGCAGATACACTGGAGCACATCATGGAGTATGCGCTGGAGAAAGGCGTGCTGAAGGACGGCGGCGTGGTCTCAAGAGACCTGTTTGATACGAAGCTGATGAATTGCATCACACCGCGTCCGTCGCAGGTAATCCGGACATTCCGGGAGAATTATGCGGTCAGCCCGCAGCAGGCGACAGACGCTTATTACAAATTCAGCGTGGCGACCAACTACATCAGGAAAGACCGCATCGCGAAGGACCGCAAGTGGAAGACGCCCTCCGTGTACGGAGATATTGATATTACAATCAACTTAAGCAAACCGGAGAAGGATCCGAAAGCGATCGCCGCCGCGAAGCTGGCGCCCCAGTCCGCTTATCCGAAATGCCAGCTCTGCGTGGAAAACGAGGGCTATGCCGGGCGGATGAACCATCCGGCGCGGCAGAATCACAGAATCATCCCGATCACCATCAACGGATGCCAGTGGGGATTCCAGTATTCTCCGTATGTGTATTACAACGAGCACTGCATCGTTTTCAATGGCGAGCATGTGCCGATGAAAATCGACCGTGCTGCATTCCGAAAGCTGTTTGATTTTGTAAAACAGTTTCCGCACTATTTCCTGGGTTCCAATGCGGACCTGCCCATCGTCGGCGGTTCGATTTTAAGCCATGATCATTTCCAGGGCGGGCATTACACCTTTGCCATGGAGGTGGCTGAGGTGGAGAAAACCTTTACGGTTCCCGGTTATGATGATGTGGAGGCGGGAATCGTTCACTGGCCGCTGTCCGTCATCCGCATCCGAGGAAAAGAGGATGAGCGAGTCATTGACCTGGCGGATCACATTCTGAAAAAATGGCGCGGATATACCGATGAGGATGCGTTTATCTTTGCCGAGACAGACGGGGAGCCGCACAACACGATCACGCCCATCGCCCGCATGCGCGACGGCCAGTATGAGCTGGATCTGGCGCTTCGCAATAACATCACGACGGAAGAGTGCCCGCTGGGCGTCTACCATCCCCATGCTAAGCTGCATCACATCAAAAAGGAGAACATCGGCCTGATCGAGGTGATGGGACTTGCCGTGCTTCCGGCCCGCTTAAAATCCGAGATGGATCTCATGGCGGAGTACATCCTTGCGGGGAAAGACCTGCGCACGGATGAGGCGCTGGAAAAACATGCCGACTGGTACGATACTTTTAAGGATGCTTATACCTTCACAGAAGAGAATGTGGAAACCATCCTGCAGGATGAGATCGGCAAGGTGTTTGTCAAAGTCCTGGAGGATGCCGGAGTATACAAGTGCACGCCGGAGGGACGGGCGAATTTCCAGAAATTCATTGATACTTTATAATTGAGGAGGAGAATCATGACAATTTTAGTGACAGGCGGCGCCGGCTACATCGGCAGCCATACATGTGTAGAATTATTAAACGCGGGCTATGACGTGGTCGTAGTCGATAATCTGTACAACTCCAGTGAGAAAGCACTGGACCGCGTGCAGGAGATTACCGGAAAGACATTAAAATTTTACGAGGCGGACATTCTGGACCGCGAGGCGATGAACAAGGTGTTTGTGGAGAACGAGATCGAGGCGGTGATTCACTTTGCCGGTCTGAAAGCGGTGGGAGAGTCCGTGCAGAAGCCGATTGGATATTATCACAATAACATCGGCGGTACCCTGGTGCTGACGGATGTGATGCGCAACCATGGCTGCAAGAATATTATTTTCAGCTCATCCGCGACGGTTTACGGCGATCCGGCCATGATCCCGATCACGGAGGAATGCCCCAAGGGGACCTGCACGAACCCTTACGGCTGGACAAAGAGCATGCTGGAGCAGGTGCTGACCGATATCCATACATCCGACCCGGAGTGGAATGTGGTGCTCCTTCGCTACTTTAACCCCATCGGCGCGCACAAGAGCGGCATGATCGGCGAGGATCCCAAGGGAATCCCAAATAACCTGCTTCCCTATGTGGCGCAGGTGGCCATCGGCAAACTGGAGTGCCTGGGTGTCTTCGGCGACGACTATGACACGCCGGACGGAACGGGCGTCCGTGATTATATCCATGTGGTAGACCTGGCGGTGGGCCATGTGAAAGCGATCGAGAAACTGGCCGACAAGGAGGGCGTCTCCATCTACAACCTCGGTACCGGCAATGGTTACAGTGTGCTGCAGGTGGTGCATGCGTTTGAAAAAGCCTGCGGGCATCCCATCGACTATCAGATCAAGCCACGCCGTGCCGGCGATATCGCGATGTGCTACTGCGATCCGGCAAAGGCAAAGGCAGAGCTGGGCTGGGAGGCGCAGTACGGCATTGAGGAGATGTGCGCGGATTCCTGGAGATGGCAGAGCAACAATCCGAACGGGTATGCTGATTGAAAAAACTTAAGGGGAGTGACGGAGCTGCCGAGAAGAAATATAGATTTTTTCATGGCGGCTCCGGCGGATCGGCCATAAGGTACCCCGGGAATTCCGTTATCGTGTGTCCGGTCCCGCAATCCGGGGAAGTTTACAGGAAAGGACGCGGTTGAAAAGGTAAGGAACTGGCGTGAAAGACATGTTCTTTCATGCAGCCGCGGAAGACAGGTTTTATTTAGGTACACAATCTCAAGGCATATCACGCGGAAACCCAAGAAATATTCCAAACCGCTGCAGAGAGCAATGATTGTTTTTACGGTTATTTTTGTTCTGTTCGGCATCATTTTTGAGAATGGTTATTTCATGCCGGCCTTTCTGATGGCCGGGCTGTATTTTCTGTACACGGGATTTACCTGTACAGGAATCGAGTATACCTTTGAACAGGAATATTTTTCTGTAGATACCATTTATGGAAAAAGCCGCCGCAGGGAGAGCCAGGTGCTTTACTACAGGAATCTGGAAGCCATTGCTCCTCCGGATCATGAGACCGTCTTAAAGTATAAGAAAAAGGGCGGGACAGAGAAGATAAAAAAATACGATTATACCTCCTATCAGGACAATGTCCCCTATTATACGGTCGTTATTAAGACAGAGGAAAAGGAAAGTAAGAAGATTAAGCTGCTTATGGATCTGGATGAAGAAATCCTGCGCATGCTGAAACTCCGCTATCCGCAGAAGGTGTTTTTGCAATGAAAAAGACAAAGGGAAAAGTGGAACTCAGGTATTATGAGATTCCGCAGAATGAGTTTCTGATTGCCCTCCAGGGGGGAGCATGGAAGAGAAAATATGAAAATCTGATGCATTTTCATAATCTCCTGGACATCGGTGTCTGCCGCAGCGGAAACGGGGTTTTGCGGATGGAGGACGAGGACTGGGATTACGAAGAGGGCACTCTTACCGTGTTTCCGGCGAATTATCCTCACACGACGATCAGCAGCGGAGGCTCGGAGAGCCAATGGGAATATCTGTTTGTGGATGTGGAGAAGGTGCTGCAGGCGATGTATCCGGACGATCTTCTTTTTCAGCAGAAAATGCTGGAGAGGGTGAACAGAAAACCCTTTCTGGGTATGGAGAAATCGGTACCGGAGTTGCCTGTTATCATTCAGGCTATTTTAAACGAGATGCGTGACAAACGAGATTCTCTTTATCGGGAAAGTGTCCGGGGACTTACGCTTGCGTTGATGATCAATGTGGCACGGGTGAATACAGGTACTGCCGTGATGCCGGAAGGATTTAAGGTAAAGACCGGATTTGACCAGATCCGGCCGGCGCTGGAGTATATCCGCACACATTACAATTCGCCGATGAAGATTTCTGAGATTGCCGCGGTCTGCCATGTGAGCGAATCCCATTTCCGCCGCCTGTTTGAGGAGAACATCGGCATGACGCCGGTAGAATATTTAAACCAGGTCCGAATTCACAGAGCCTGTGACCTGATCCTGAAGACAGGAAGCTCCATGGAGGAGATAGCGGCGAAAGTCGGGTTTACCACGACCTCTACGTTTAATCGAAACTTCAAACGGATCACCGGCACCTCTCCCTACCAGTGGAAGCGAAGACCGGAAAACTATGAGGGCAGGTTATCGCAGTTTAACATTATGATAGAAAAGGGATGGTAACCGGATGGTGATTCATTCGTAAAAATGCAGAAAAAAGGAAAGTGATTTTGTAGGAATTGCAAAATTGACAGAAAAATCGGTTTGTTTTTTGCTGAAAATGTGAAAAAGAACCGATTTTTTGTCGCTTCTTTGGGCGATTTTTTGATAAACAATCGAAAATGCATGCTTTAAGGGCAAAAACGCAAACAATCATAGTGTGGGCTCTGATATAATATGCACATGTGAAAACGATTTTTTCTGGTCGATTTTGACAGATTGGACAAAGGGAATCGTGACACGTACATTAAATTTATTCATGAGGAGGAGAACACATGAAGAAGAAAATTATTTCTATCATGCTCGTAGGTGCGATGGTTGCATCTATGGGCGCAATGGCAGGCTGCGGCAGCAGCAGCGACAGCAGCAGCACAGACGACACGACAAGTGCAGCGGCTGAGACAGAGTCCGAGGATTCTTCCACTACTTCCGTGGAAGGCACAGAGACTCTTACCGTATGGACCTGGGATGCATCTTTCAACATTCCGGCCATGGAGGAAGCGGCAAAGATCTACAAGGAAGAGGTTAATGAGAACTTCGGTGTTACGATCGTAGAGACCCTGTCTGACGACTGTGAGACCCTGCTGACCACAGCGGGTGAAGCCGGCGACTTCAGCACCCTTCCCGATATCGTCCTGATGCAGGATAACTCCTATCAGAAGTTCGTATATCTGTATCCGGAAGCTTTCACAGACCTGACCGATTCCGGCATTGATTTCTCAAACTTCCCGGAAGGCAAGCTTTCCTATTCGATAGTTGACGGCAAGAACTACGGTGTTCCGTTTGATAACGGTACTGTTGTAGGCACTTACAGAATCGATATTCTGGAAGAGTGCGGCTACACCATCGAGGATCTTGAAGACATCACATGGGATGAGTTCATCACCATCGGTACCGATATCTACAACCAGACCGGTATGGCTATGATTTCCAGCCAGGCTGACTCTCCGGACCTGATTCTTGAGATACTCCAGTCTGCAGGCGCTTCCCTCTTCAACGAGGACGGCACCGCGAACCTGGTTGACAATTCCGCACTGGAAGAGTGCATCAATTACTACATCGCGATGAAGGAAGCGGGCGTTCTGATGGAGGTTAACTCCTGGGATGACTATGTATCCTCCATCACCACCGGTGCTGTTGTCGGCACGATCAACGGCTGCTGGATCTGCGCGACTATCATGAGCGTTGAGGATTTCTCCGGACTTTGGGATATCACCAATATGCCGGCTCTGACCGAGACTGAGGGTGCGACCAACTACTCCAACAACGGCGGATCTTCCTGGTACATCACCGCGAACTGCTCCGATGTTGACCTGGCGATCGACTTCCTGTCCTACACATTTGCAGGCAGTGTAACACTGTATGAGAACATCCTTCCGACCACGGCAGCGATCGCTACCTACATCCCGGCCGGTGATTCCGATGTTTACGCTGAGCCGCAGGAGTTCTGGAATGGCGAGGCGATTTATGCACAGATCGTTGAGTACGGTGCACAGGTTCCTTCCAACAATGTAAGTGCTATGTACTATGATGTACGCGGCTATGTCGGCACCGCGATCACAAACGTTGTAAACGGTTCCGATCTGGCAACTGAGCTTGAAGATGCGCAGAGCCAGTCTGATTTCACAGGCGAGAACCTGGGACTTCAGTAAAAATCTATCATCGAATGGCAACTGAAAATCTGTAATATTGTGCGGGGGCTGCTGCGTGCAGCCCTCGCGGTTTTGAAAAGAAGGGGGTTTTAAAGTGGAACCGAAAAAGAAAGGTATGACTCTGATGGCGAAGCAGAACTCGGCCGGCTGGGTATTTCTGATTCCTGCCTCTGCCATGATCGCGATCATGAGCTTTTTCCCGATGGTAAAAGCGTTCGTTATGTCGCTGCAGACAGGGTCGGGTTCGAGAACGGAATTTGCGGGATTTTATAACTATGTCCGCATGTTCCAGGATAAGATCTTTGTCCGCTCCATCGGCAATACATTCCTGTACCTGGCAATCGAGGTGCCGATCATGCTGGTGCTGGCTATTCTGCTGGCACAGTTGCTGAACAACCAGCATCTGAAATTTAAGGGAATTTTCCGTACCTGCGTTTTCCTGCCCTGCGCGACTTCGCTGGTATCCTACGCGATTATATTCCGTTTCCTGTTCGCAACGGATGGTTTTGTAAACCATATGCTGCAGGCGCTTCATCTTACGACTGAAAATATCAACTTTATAGGAACGGCCGGCACAGCAAAATTTGTTATTATCTTTGCTCTGATCTGGAGATGGACCGGATACAATATGGTCTTCTTCCTGGCCGGTCTGCAGAATATCGAGTATTCCGTCTACGAGGCGGCGCAGATTGACGGTGCTACCGGATGGAAGACATTCTGGCACATTACCGTTCCGCTGTTAAGGCCGGTTATTGTTATGACGGGTATTCAGTCTATCAACGGTACGTTGCAGCTCTTCGATGAGTCAATGAACCTGACAAACGGCGGTCCCGCGAATGCGACGATCACCATGTCTCACTATGTATATAATAAGGCTTTCGTGAACGCATCCGGTTTCGGTTACGCCTGCGCGATGGCATTTTTAATCTTTATTCTGGTGGCGATCCTCGCCGCAATCAGTCAGAAAGTGGGTGATACGCGTGACTAAGAAAGAGAATAGCTCCATGATTCAGCGAAGACTGATCCCATCCTACATCTTCCTGATCATTATGTCCATTTACTCCGTGTTCCCGTTCTACTGGATGATCTCGGCAGCGACCAACACAATGGCGGATGTTTCCAGAGGTAAGCTTACTCCGGGAACCTACGCGGTGCAGAACTTTAAGAATCTGATTGAGAATCAGCCTCTGGGAAAGGCGATGGGCAATTCCTTTGCCTACGCGATCAGCGTGACGCTGATCTGCCTGTTTATCTGTTCCCTGGCCGGCTTTGGTTTTGAGCTGTATCATGATAAATATAAAGATATGCTGTTCCGGATCCTGCTGCTGGCTATGATGATCCCGCAGGTAGCGACCATGGTTCCGCTGTTCAAGCTGTTCTCCTCCTGGGGACTGTTGAACTCGATTCCCGGCTTCTTCCTGCCGATGATCGCGACGCCGTTTATGATCATGATGTTCCGAAACAACTCGCGAAACTTCCCGGTGGCGCTGTTGGAGGCGGCTCGCCTGGATGGTCTGGGAGAGTTCGGTATCTTCCTTCGGATTTATATGCCGACCATGAGATCCACCTACGCAGCTGCTGCGGTTATCACGTTCATGAACGCGTGGAACGCTTATCTGTGGCCGAAAGTATGTATGACAGACGGTGAGTCTCTGAACATGGTTATGCTGGTATCCAACCTGACCGGCGGATATGTTATAGATTACGGTATGATCATGATGGCCGTGCTGTTCTGCTCTATTCCGACGATGATCGTATTCTTCGTACTGCAGAAGCAGTTCGCAGAAGGTATTACCGGTGCGGTGAAATAATTATAGTGTATAGGGATTGCGATGATGAATCGTATATACAAAAAGAAACTGCCTCAGGGCAGTTTCTTTTTTTGAGAGGATTTTTAACTGTTGCAGAAAGCGTTTTATATTCGTTACTCTTCTTCGGAATCAGAGCTTTCCTCTGAGTCTGTAGTTTCATCAGAATCGGAAGAATCATCGACTGCAAGATCCATGACCTTACTTCCGTCCTTATACAGGGTGAGGGAGTCATAATTATCATCGGCAGTGTATGTGTAAACCGTGGAGGAATCGCTGCCGTTCATCACGATATATTCCTCATCAGCCACATACTGAAGCCAGACTTCCGCATAGAATATGCCGTCGCTTGTGAATGTGTAGTAGCGGCCGTCGCTGCCCTCGTAGACGCCGTCAAAGTATTCCGTGCCGAGAATGCCGTCCGTTCCCTCGGTCGGAGGCAAAGTCATAGTCGCGGAGGTGTCGTCGAAATCCGGCTCTTCCCCTTCTGTATAAAGTGTTTTGTCGTAGGTGCCGTCCCCGTTGTCCCGCAGGGCGTAGGTGGAACTGGCCATCTGATCCTGGTCGGTATCCGCGTAGTAGACGAAGGTGACGATGGGATAACCGTCTTCCGAAGTCTGAAGGGTGTAATATCCGACATATCCGTATTTGCAGTCGCCGTCCTCCTCAAAAAGCATGCGGATGCGGACGGTGCTGCCGGACCAGTAGGTCTTGTTCAGCGTCACTGTAGATTCAATGTCATCCGCGATGACGGAATCGGATGTATCGTCCGTGCCGGATTCGGCTTCTGCCGAGGTGTTTGTATCGGAATTGTTTTCTGTGCTGCCGGTGGACTGGCAGGCGGTAAGCGCCGTCAGCCCTGCCGCCAGGGAGAGAACCAGCAGAAGTTTTTTTCTCTTCATAGTGTGCTCCTTGAATTGGAAATTTTTTATGGGTTTGAAATGCTGTTTTCTATACTAACATGTTTTGGGGGATTCGGCAAGTTAGGGTGAAAAATTCGCTTGACATCTGGCCTGTGGTCGAATACAATAACATTGCAAGGTGAGTCCTATCTATAAGTGGAAACCATAAGAGAGTATTTCTGTTGCGACAGATACTACCATAGAGCTACGCATAGCGTGGCTCTATGTGTTTAAGGAGAGATTTGTGAGAGAAAGATTTAAACTGTACAATGTGAATATGAAGTACATAAGGAACTTACATAACATCGATGATAATGTTCCATCTGTATCCCTCAAATCTCTAAGCAAAGGAGACCCTTTCTGGGGATAGTTGTTTTAGTCAATGGTTCAAAATACTACATTCCTTTGAGTTGTATAAAATGTATGTATCGCAAGACCCTTTTGGTAAAAGAAAAATATGTTTGAATTTCCCGGCGTTGGAGAGGGAATGTAATAAAGCAAAGAAATTATAGTATCAGTCAATACAATGAAAAAAACATTATGGAAGGGGAAGCAGTATGAGTGTGAAGTTTGACCGATTTTTGTACGGAGGAGATTACAATCCCGATCAGTGGCTGGAATATCCGCAGATTCTGGAGGATGACATCCGTCTGATGAAGCAGGCGCATATCAACACGGTTTCGCTGGGGATTTTTGCCTGGGCGAAGCTTGAGCCTGAGGAAGGTGTATATGATTTTGACTGGATGGAGGAGATTATCAATCGCCTGTATGAGAACGGAATTTCGGTGAATCTGGCGACGCCCTCCGGCGCACGGCCGCACTGGATGGCAGATCGGTATCCGGAGGTGCTCCGGGTCAACGAGACGCGGCAGCGGGAATTGTTCGGCACGCGGCACAATCATTGTTATACTTCGCCGGTTTACCGGGAGAAGGTTCGCAAGCTGAATCAGAAGCTGGCGGAGCGTTTTGACGATCATCCGGGCGTGATTCTCTGGCATGTTTCCAATGAATATACAGGGGAATGCCATTGCCCGCTGTGCCAGCAGGCGTTCCGGGACTGGGTGAAAGACAGATATCACACGATCGAGGAGGTCAATCGCCGGTGGAATACTTCTTTCTGGAGCCATGATTATCAGAGCTTTGACCAGATTGAGAGTCCGTCCTCGATTGGAGAAAACTCCATCCAGGGACTGTATCTGGACTGGCGGAGGTTCGTGAGCCATCAGACGACGGATTTCTGCCGGGCGGAAGTAGCTGCGCTCCGGGAGGCTGGGGCGAAAAAACCGGTCACCACAAACATGTTTTATAATAATCCGTTTGTCAACTATTACGAGCTGGCGGACGCGGTGGATATCGTGTCCTGGGACAGCTATCCTTTCTGGCACAAGGGTCCGGAGAGCCAGACTGCGGTGAACGCGGGAATGCAGCATGACGTGATGCGCGCCATGAAGCGGGAGCCATTCCTGTTGATGGAGTCCTGCCCGGGACCGACGAACTGGGTGCCGGTCAGTAAGCTGAAGAGGCCTGGTATGCTGGAGACAGCATCTTTGCAGGCGATCGCCCACGGATCGGACAGCGTTCTTTATTTCCAGATCCGGAAAGGCAGGGGCGGTTTTGAGAAGCTTCATGGAGCTGTGATTGATCACTATGGGAAAGAAGATGACCGGACGTATCAGGAGTGCTGTCAGGTGGGCGCAGACCTGGAGGCGATGCAGCGGCTGAATCATTCCAAAGTGGAGGCGTCTGTGGCGGTGATCTATGACTGGGAAAATCGCTGGGCTGTGGAGGCGTCCGCCGGTCCCCGGAATGAGAATATGTACTACCGGGAAGCGGTGGAGAAGTCGTACAGTGCGTTCCGCCGCCAGGGCGTCAATGTCGATGTAATTGATATGACGAAATCTCTGGAACCCTATCAGGTGGTGGCGGCTCCCGTGGTCTACATGTTCCGCGCAGGGTTTGAGGAGAAAGTCCGTGCGTTCGTGGAGCGGGGCGGTGTGTTTATCATGACCTACTGGACCGGCGTGGTGGATGAAAATGACCTGTGCTTCCTTGGCGGGACGCCGGGAGGCCTGATGGACGTCATGGGGCTTCGCAGCACGGAGATCGACGCGCTCTATGAGGGAGAGTCCAATACATTACGGGTGGTAAACTCTGGTGTATCCGATGAGGATGAGAGCGATGTGCGGTGTTCACCTAATGCCGGCTCGTTTGGCGGGGATCGTTCTGATGCAATGAATGCACATGATTCTGCTATGTTTGGCGGGGATAAATCAAATGTTTGGGATTCTTTGGATTCCAATGTTACATATAGCTGTGAGCATCTCTGCCAGCTGGTTGACCTGCGGACAGCAGAGCCGCTGTTTGTGTATGGTGAGGATTTCTATGCCGGGACACCGGCGCTGACAGTGAATCATTATGGCGAGGGACTTGCTTACTATGTCTGCGCGGATGCAGAGCAGGGATTCTATGATGACGTCTACGCGCGGATTCTGAAAGAGGCCGGCGTCCCGCGGATTCTGGAGCAGGAGATTCCGGATGGCGTGGCGGTTTCTTCCCGCCGGGGTGAGAATACGGAGTATATCTTTGTCCAGAACTTTAACCCGACATCGGCAGCGTTCTGTCCGGAAGTCGATGGCAGCGAGGTGATTTTCGGGGAAGCCGGAGATGAGATGAAGCCGTTTTCCACAGTGGTGCTGGAGCGGAAGCTGTAAGAATGTAAAATTGTGTGAAATAAATAACAATATGCACAATCGTAACGCAGAAAAACAAAGGAAAATCGTCAAAATCACTTGATAATTTCTATAATCCGTCTATAATAAGAAAGTAAACGTTTGCAGTTTACGGGAAACAGACAAAAACCGAAGGGAGAATACGTCATGAATGTATTAGTTATTAACTGTGGAAGTTCGTCGCTGAAGTATCAGCTGATTGATTCTGAGACAGAGAGTGTGCTGGCAAAGGGACTTTGTGAGAGAATTGGAATCGACGGCAGGCTTACATATCAGAAGGCAGGCCTGGACAAGGAGATCACGGACGCGGCGATGCCGACGCATAAGGAGGCAATCCAGCTTGTTCTGGATGCGCTTGTCAACGAGAAGACCGGCGCGATCAGGGACCTGACCGAGGTCGGAGCAGTCGGACACCGCGTAGTGCACGGCGGCGAGAAGTTTGTTTCCTCCACTCTGATTACCGATGAGATGATCGCGGCTGTGGAAGAGTGCAATGATCTGGCGTCTCTGCACAATCCGGCGAATCTGATCGGCATCAATGCCTGCAAGGAGCTTATGCCGGGCGTGCCGATGGTGGGTGTCTTTGATACCGCGTTCCATCAGACCATGCCGGAGAAGGCTTATCTCTATGGACTTCCCTACGAATATTATGAGAAGTACAAAGTCAGAAGATACGGCTTCCACGGCACCAGCCACAGTTTTGTATCCAAACACATGGCGGAGTTCCTCGGTATTGATATCAATAATTCCAAGCTGATCGTGGCTCATCTGGGCAACGGCGCTTCCATCAGCGCGGTGAAGGACGGCAAGTGCATCGACACTTCCATGGGTCTGACTCCCCTGGAAGGCCTTGTGATGGGCACCCGCTCCGGCGATATCGACCCGGCAATCATGGAGTTTATCGCGAAGAAAGAGAACCTGGATATCGCAGGCGTTATGAACGTGCTCAACAAGAAATCCGGTGTACAGGGTATCTCCAGGGTATCCAGCGACTTCCGTGACCTGGAGGAAGGCATGAACAACGGCAACGAGCTCTGCGCAGCGGCCATCGAAGTGTTCAGCTACCGCGTGGCGAAGTATATCGGTTCCTATGTGGCGGCGCTGAACGGCGTGGATGCTATCGCGTTTACCGCAGGTATCGGCGAGAATGCTCCTACCGTACGGAAAAAAGTCTGCGAGTATCTTGGATATCTGGGCGTTACACTGGATGAAGAGGCGAACGGACACCGCGGCGAGGATCTGGTGATTTCCACACCGGATTCCAAGGTGAAAGTTTGTGTTATCCCGACGAATGAGGAGCTTGCCATCGCGAGAGATACGGTTGCACTGGTGTAAGCGGAGGCAGTTTGTTTTAATCATGCCTGCTTCACATAATCCGGCGGGAAACAGATGAAAAATAAACCCTGTCGTCAGACAGAAGATCAGACCGGAGCGGCGTTCCGTCTGAAGTCCGGCGGCAGGGATTTTTATTTCATAGGAAAGAATTTGTTTTTGTAAAGTGCTAAAGTGTTGGCTTACCTATGAAACAAAAACACTCCGTGAGGATGTACCCGCGGGGCAGACCCACAGCAGCTGTGCACGCTTGTTCACTAAGCTCGCAATGCTCGCTAAGTGAGCCAATGCGTCGCGGATAGGAAATTTTGCGATGCAACCGCTCGCGCGCGAAGTGTCGCAGGGCGACACTTTATTATGGTAATAATTTATGAGTAAACAGGCTTTGGAAGAGAAGAAAAAACGGATTTTTGAAATCATACAGATTGGATATGCCGGCGATTTTTTAAGCCGGCTTTTTGACATTCTGATTACAGCAGCGATACTGATCAATCTTTTTATCGCGATCTTTGAGACTTTCGATGTGTCGGAGCAGTATCTTGATGTGCTGACCGTCCTGGAGACAATCACAGTGAGTGGGTTCACTGTGGAGTATGTGCTGCGGGTCTGGACGGCGGACTACCTGTACCGCGGCATCGGAGAGGCAAAATGCAGGGCAAAATATATGCTGTCCTTTAACGGCATCATCGATCTGATTTCTTTTCTTCCGTTTTACCTGCCGATTATGTTTCCGGCGGGTGCGGTGGCGTTTCGGATGTTCCGCGTGATCCGTATTCTCCGGTTGTTCCGCATCAACGCCTATTATGACGCGTTGAACGTGATCGGCGATGTCTTAAAGCGCAAGAAAGACCAGATTCTATCCTCGGTGTTTATTATTCTGATTTTGATGACAGCCTCTTCACTATGTATGTATAGTCTGGAACACGACGCCCAGCCGGATGTGTTTCAGAATGCTTTTTCCGGTTTCTGGTGGGCAGTTTCCACACTGCTGACGGTGGGGTATGGGGGCATCTATCCGGTGACAGCCGCGGGGCGGATCCTTGGAATCATCATTACCTTTCTTGGCGTCGGCATGGTGGCGATTCCTACCGGTATTCTTTCCGCCGGTTTCGTTGAGCAGTATACCATGTTAAAAAATTCGACAGATTATCTGATGGAGGAAGAACTGAAGTTCATCCGTCTGCGCGTATCGGGCGACCATCCGTGGACAAACCAGCGGGTTATGGATCTGCCGCTTCCGCCCGGACTGATTCTTGCTGTGATTCAGCGGGACGACGACACGATTGTGCCGAAAGGCGATACGATCATCCTTGACGGGGACGATATCATTCTCGGCGCGGAGGGAGGCAAGGGGGATATCGGCCTGACGCTGAAAGAAATCGTGCTGCGGGAGCGGCATCCCTGGGTCGGGCATGAGATCCGCGATCTGGATATTTCCCGGCAGACCCTGATTGTCATGATTCGCCGGGACGGAAAGCCGATCATTCCGGTGGGGTCGACAGTGATGCAGGAGCAGGACGCGGTGTTTCTATATTACAAAAAGAATTTCCCGGATGAGAATAAGATAACATTCTAGGATTGGGCTATTCAGAAAAGGT
>JAJBTR010000123.1 GCA_020860745.1 Lachnospiraceae bacterium
GACGAAGAAATCGCCAGCTTTTGTACCGGCAAATATGGAGTTACGTTTCAGCAGTTTCATAAAATATGCGTAAACGGCACGGACACAGCACCGCTCTATACGTTTCTTAAATCGCAGGCTGGTGGCATAGTCGGCAGCAATATCAAATGGAACTTTACAAAATTCCTGGTGGACAGGGACGGAAACGTTGTTGCTCGTTATTCTCCCACTAAAACGCCAAAGGCTCTTGAGAATGAAATCAAAAAATTGTTATAAAAAATGGAAAGGGAACAGAAATGGAGTATCATTATAAAACACAAAATACCTGCTCAACCAATATTAAACTGGACATTGAAGGAAATATTAGCAGAAATATTGAATTTACCGGAGGCTGCAACGGAAATTTAAAAGCCATACCGAGACTGGTTGATGGGTGGACGGTAGAACAGATTGAGGAAAAATGTAAGGGAATCACCTGCGGCAGACGTCCAACCTCCTGCGCCGACCAGCTTGCCCGCGCTGCCAGGAAAACTTACGAGGTTCAGCAAAAGACTTGTTAAGATGCCTTTCGTTTGTTAAAATACTTGCATACAATTTAATTGGAGGAACTTGATACGATGGGAAAAAATTATGACGCATTAAAAATTGAAAATCAGCTCTGCTTTCCTTTGTATGCATGTGCGAAAGAGGTTGTCAAAAAATACAGGCCATATTTGGAAGAAATTGATTTGACTTACACGCAGTATATTACCATGATGGTGCTGTGGGAACATGGGAAAATGAATGTGAAGGAACTTGGCAAGCGTCTGTATCTTGATTCGGGGACGCTCACTCCTTTGCTGAAAAAGCTTGAGAATAAAGGGCTTGTATCACGAAAACGCTCTGAGGAGGACGAGCGAAATTTGGTTGTCACCATTACGGAGCATGGAATGCAGTTGCGTGAAAAAGCCTGCAAGATACCAGAGGCAATGGGCGGATGTATTCATCTGGAGCAGGAGGAAGCCTTTACCCTGTATCATTTGTTGTATAAGATGCTTGGGAAGGAAAAGTAGCTTATCCCGGAAATGCCCACAGGAGAAACTGAAATCTCTCCTGTGGGGCATTATTCATTTCATAACCAGATTTCTTCCTATCCGACATGGTGCACCGTTGATGTTCTGGCGGCAGTCTTCCGGAACAGATTACTGTCAGATAATGTTGGGGAAGGAGGTGCGAAATGCCAGTCTTCCGAATAGAAAAAAATGAGAATTATACGACCATGAGCAACTGTCATCTGAAAGATCCGCGGCTTTCCCTGAAAGCAAAGGGTCTGCTCTCGCTCTTCCTCAGCCTGCCGGATTCCTGGAAATACAGCATCGGCGGCCTTGCCCAGATATGCAAAGAGGGAAAAAGCGGTATCCGCAGCGGATTGAATGAGCTGGAGGAAGCCGGATATCTGCGCCGGATACGCCAGCGCGATGAGCGCGGCCTGCTCCGGGACAACCTGTATGTCATTTATGAATCGCCGCAGGATGGCTCTGAACAACCTATGTCCGAAAATCCAACGTTGGATAATCCTACATTGGAAAACCTACACAGGATAATCCTACGCTGGAAAAACCTACGTTGGAAAACCGCACACAATTAAATAAAGAAGTATTAAGTAAAAAAGAATCAAATACGGATTTAATCAAAGAACGAAGTGAGAAAGAGCCACGGCACAAATATGGGGAGTACAGTAACGTCCTCTTAACTGATTCAGAGTATCAATCGCTGCGGCAGGAGTTTCCCCGGGATTACCGGCAGCGGATTGAGCGGCTTTCCGAGTATATGGCTTCCACCGGGAAGGCTTACAAGAACCACCTTGCCACGATCCGCAGCTGGGCAAGGAAAGACAGGAGGGAGTCAACACCAAAATACAGCCATGACAATTACAGATGTGAGGAGGGGGAGAGCCTGTGAATGATGTGTTATCTTCTTTCCTGGAGCGCTTTACGAAGACTGAACCATCCGAGAATGAATATCTCGGCGAGGACGGTCTTTTTTTCTGCAAGAAATGCCATACGCCGACGCAGTGCCGGATTGAGGTTGGCGGTGTAACACGCATTGTTTCCTGTATCTGCCGGTGCCGGCAGGAAGAGATGGCAAAGCGGATGTCGGGGAAGTGTCTGTTGCCACCCGGGCGGAAGCGAAACGTGCCGCACGGAAAGCAGAACATGCTGCCCGCGCAGGCAATGATGCCGCCGGTGCCGCGAAAAAAGCTTTGGATACAGCCGCCCAAAATGCACAGGCCGCACAGTCGGGATCCCATGCCGCGCAGGGTGCTGCGGCTGCTTCTGTGGGAGCCGTCTCTTCCGCTATCCACCATACGGTGAGGAACCAGAGTAACGGGAATGCCGGTGTGAAAGCTGCGGAATCATCCGAACAAGTGACGGAAGATACTGTACGGGCGGTCAGGCGTTCCCTTTATGCCTCGAAACTACAGCGTGAAGGGGAATCAGAAAAACTGACCCAGCGGACAGACAGTTCTGACGCGGAAGCACTGCGGCAGCGCCAGCTTTCCGGGGACAAAGACCCGGCTTCCAATCCGCTCTCCCGCTGGATGTAGAAACAGAGGCTGAAACAGGAGTATGCAAAGACGAAGCGCGCGGCGGAAAGTGCTGAGACCGCATCAGCCGCAGGGCAGGCTTCCGCTGCCGGGGCTGTGTTCAGCGGCGGGGCTGCGGCAAAGACAGAACGAAGGGGACAGGAAGTCCTTTCCAACCTCCGGGAACAATTCACGGAAAAGAAAAACGGATGGAAAGCCGCGCTCGGGTGCTGCCTTGTGGCGGTCCTGGTTCTCCTGCAGTTCCATACCGGCTCACTTGTCGGCGGCGGGGCTTTTTCCATCGTTTCACTGACTTCCTGACAGTCGGAGGATACGGCGCTCACAAAGGCAGACGCTTATTATACAAAGCTGGAAGCACAGCTGCAGAGGAAGATCAACCGGACGGAATCCACCTATTCCGGGAGCGACGAATACAGCTACAGCCTGGCAGAGATCGGACACGGCCCGGTGGTGCTCACAAGCTACCTCTCCGCAAAATACGGTGATTTCACGTTCCGGCAGGTGAAATCCGAGCTGGAGGAGCTGTTTGCCCCGCAGTACAGCCTGGATGTGACAGAGGCTGGGGAGACGCGCACCGAGACAAAGACCGTGCAGGCCGGTGATTATATCGGCGAGGTAGTGACGAGCGCCTACTGCAGCTGCTCCATCTGCTGCGGCAAATGGGCCGGCGGGACGACGGCTTCCGGAGATTACCCTACCGCCAGCCATACGCTCGCCGTGGATACCAGCGACCCCATTGTCCCCATCGGGACACAGGTCATTATGAACGGCGTCCTCTATACCGTGGAAGATACCGGAAACCTGAATGCCAATGGCGTGGATTTCGATGTGTATTATGATTCCCACGAAGCGGCGCTAGCCCACGGCCACCAGACATGGGAGGCTTACTATGCCGGCGGTGATGGGGAAGAGGTCGAAGTCACCATTACGGAAACCGTGGATGTCTGCGAGGTGAGGATGAGGGGAACGGCTCTGAGGAGGAACCGATTTGTCCGTACCGGCATTGATATGTGATGCCCAAGAGCAGCTTTCGGGCTGCTCTTACATAATATAGGTTTGATTATAAATTTATGCATTGAAGTGAGGCTATCTGATTGGTATAATATCAATTACAGATGCTATTATTGAATAGCTATAAATAAAAGCATTGACTATTAAAACACTACATAACCAAC